>NZ_VTXG01000006.1:0-185486 GCF_013114515.1 Vibrio sp. AIC-3
TTACCTTCGATCTTGGCAACAAACTCATTGTTGTGTGAATGAGTAACTACAATCACACCATCAGCGTTGTGGACTTGGTACTGAGTGTCGATTTGAGGTAAGTCAAAGGTCGGTGCATCTAAGTCTGGACGGATAACTTGATCTACTCGGTAAAGCTCGTCTCCATTGATTCCTACTATAAGTTTGCGATCGTTCACGACAATGGTTGCTGTACCATCGTTGTTAAGTGTCACATTGCTTGAATCAACATAAACCTCTTGCCCAGCAAGAGTCACAATATATCCACTATCATTATCCGCGACTTTCCATGTACCAACACTGTCCATTGAAGTAGTGACTGGAAGCTCTGGGATTGTATTACCGTTGTCAGATGAACTGGAAGATGAAGAACTACTTAACAGCCCTGCAACCAACGCAGCCGAGGCGGCACCAACTGCAGCCCAGGTACCGTTAGATTGTTTTTCGTAAGTTACATCATCGACTGTAGCTGTCGTGCCTGGAGTAGCATTGGCATATTGTTCGTTTAATTTATACTGAACAGAAGCATCGATAGCGTTCATCTGCCCGTCAATAAGTTGAAGTGTTTGTTGGTTTGCTAGCTCTACGTCAACTTGAGGTGCAGAAGCAAAAGCAGGTGCTGCTAATACGCTAGAAATTGATATGGCTAAGAGTGATGCTTTCATAAAGTAGGATCTCGTTATTGAATGGAGCGTCTTGCTATCAATGCCTCCTTGGCAAGTGCGTTTATTATTCTCGGTGGTGAGGTTTTCAACAATATAGCCAGCTAGTGTTGATGTATAAATTAGATTTATGCTTTTATGATATTTTGGCTAATCATTAGGCTTTTAAATGATTTGTATGTGTAGTTTGAGTCCTCTACTTTATGTGTTGGCTTTTCATAAGTATTGATAGAAGGCGCGAGGTAAATATGTTCGGTTGGATAAAAGCTTGGATTAGGAAATACGATAAGTGGTGTGAAGAGCTTGGGCTAACGCCTGAAAACAAGCGCAGTTGTGTTCCTTATCGTCGAGATCCTCAAGGGCAGCAAGCTGAGAGTGGGAAAGATGACACAGCAAACAAGTGATTTTCCGCTATTTGATACACATTGCCACGCAGACTTTGAGGCGTTTGAGCAAGGTTTTACCCATGAGCTGAGCATTGAGGGATATATCAAAGAGGCAAAACAGGCTCAAGTTGAGAAGTTACTCATCCCTTCTATCGGTCAAAATAACTGGCATAAGCTTGAGAAAATTGCGCAATCTCACCCCAATGTTTACTACGCATTAGGCTTTCATCCTTACTTTTTAGAGCAAGCGGATGAGATGCAATTTGAAGAACTTCACCAACTACTCGCATCAAAAACACGTCAGTGTGTGGCCATTGGTGAGTGTGGGTTGGACTTTTTTGTGGATGTGGAACAGGAGAAACAAGAGCGCTTTTTCATCCAACAAATGGAGCTTGCGAAGGAGTTTGACCTGCCTTTAATCATCCATGAGAGGAAGTCTTATAACCGACTTATTGAGTTGTTAAAGCAACACAAGTTTACTTTTGGAGGGGTCATTCACGGTTTTTCTGGGAGTGAACAGCAAGCTTTGGCGTGGATCAAGCTCGGTTTCTATATTGGCGTCGGTGGAACGATAACTTACCCAAGAGCGCAAAAAACACGCACAACCATCGCAAAATTGCCCCTTGAATGTCTGGTATTGGAAACGGATGCTCCGGACATGCCGATGTATGGAAACCAAGGAAATGTTAATCATTCCAAATATTTAGTTACGATCTTAAATGAACTTTTTTTGCTTAGAAAAGAGCCAAAGCAATCGATTGCAGCGCAAATTTGGCAAAATAGCCATCGCGCATTCGGTATATGTGAATAAAATCGAAGGTTTTTGTTTATCGTTTGCGTAAATCGCACCGAGCTTGTGATTTGGGTCACATTTGCGTGTGAATGGTACATGAATCTTCTACGAAAGTGTGAGGACGGCATTACTTTATTAGTGGTCGCATGAGTATAATTGCCTCCGCTTTATAGCCCCATTTTGTAACACGCCAATAAATAACTAATAAGGAAGTCATAAACTATGAGCCTGTTTATGAGCCTAGTCGGAATGGTTGCACTGATCGCAATCGCAGTACTACTATCTGACAACCGCAAAGCTATTAATCTAAGAACAGTGGGTGGCGCTTTCGCTATCCAATTCGCACTTGGTGCATTCGTACTTTACATCCCTTGGGGTCGTGATCTACTTGCAGGTTTCTCTGCTGGTGTAGCAAACGTGATCGACTACGGTAAAGACGGTACTGGTTTCCTATTCGGCAGCCTAGTTAACTTCTCAGTTGACGGTATCGGTTTCATCTTTGCTTTCCAAGTACTACCAACTCTGATTTTCTTC
This sequence comes from Vibrio sp. AIC-3, assembly GCF_013114515.1. Taxonomy (NCBI): domain Bacteria; kingdom Pseudomonadati; phylum Pseudomonadota; class Gammaproteobacteria; order Vibrionales; family Vibrionaceae; genus Vibrio; species Vibrio sp. AIC-3. The sequence goes on from NZ_VTXG01000006.1 coordinate 2,394, forward strand.
TCTGCACTTATCTCTGTACTTTACTACATTGGTGTTATGCAAATTGTAATCAAAGTTCTTGGTGGTGGTCTTCAGAAAGCTCTAGGTACTTCTCGCGCCGAGTCTATGTCTGCAGCAGCAAACATCTTCGTTGGTCAAACTGAAGCACCTCTAGTTGTTCGTCCATTTGTTCCTAAAATGACTAACTCTGAACTATTCGCAGTAATGTGTGGTGGTTTGGCTTCTGTAGCTGGTGGTGTACTAGCGGGTTACGCATCTATGGGTGTACCTCTAGAGTACCTTGTAGCAGCATCATTCATGGCAGCACCAGGTGGTCTACTATTCGCTAAAATCATCAAGCCTGAAACAGATACGCCAGACGACAACATCGCTGACGAAATGGACGGTGGCGATGACAAACCAGCTAACGTTATCGACGCAGCAGCAGGTGGCGCATCAGTTGGTCTACAACTAGCACTTAACGTTGGTGCAATGCTACTAGCATTCATCGGTCTAATTGCTCTAATCAACGGTATCCTAGGTGGCATCGGTGGTTGGTTCGGTATGGAAAACCTAACTCTAGAACTTCTTCTAGGTTGGATCTTCGCACCGCTAGCATTCATCATTGGTGTTCCATGGGAAGAAGCAACTATCGCTGGTTCTTTCATTGGTCAGAAGACAGTTGTTAACGAATTCGTTGCATACCTAAACTTCGTACCATACGTTGGTGAAAACGCTCAAGTTGTTGCAGCAACTGGTCAAGTGATGTCTGAGAAGACTCAAGCTATCATCGCATTCGCACTATGTGGTTTCGCAAACCTTTCTTCAATTGCGATTCTTCTAGGTGGTCTAGGTGGTATTGCACCAAGCCGTCGCCACGACATCGCACGTATGGGTGTTAAAGCGGTAATTGCTGGTACTCTATCTAATCTGATGGCAGCAACAATTGCTGGCTTCTTCCTGTCTTTCTAATTAGTTAGAAATCGATATATAGACGCCATAATAATATCGCCCCGTAGCAAGAAATTGCTGCGGGGCTTTTTTGTTTTTAGGCCTGCCGTTTTTAGTATATGCACGCGCTTATGCTTAGATTCGATGTAGGGTCTAGAATGTTTTTTTGAGATACAAACCGTTTGCGTTCTAAGGAGCACTACAATTTATTGATGGATACCTATAATGTATAAGCTAAAGGGATAGGATGTCTCTGTTGGCAAGAAAGTAACCTCGAAATCAACTCGAACGTTATTCTTCTGGGATTAAGCCAAAATTAGCGATACGCTATAGATGTTAGACACAACATGACTGATTTGTTGTGCCATAGACCAAACTGGTACTGTGCGGTGACAAGGATTGCAATTGGTAGCGAAAGTTATCAAGTCTTCAGGGAACCAAGTCCGTTCATTTGTGGCTACTGAGCATTACTAAAATATCCATCTATACTGGATGGAGGGCGAAGTAGTTAACTATTTGAATATATTGATCGGAGATAGAAATGAGCGATTTAAAAGCAGCAGCTCTACGTGCACTTAAACTTATGGACCTAACTACGCTAAATGACGACGATACTACTGAAAAAGTAGTGGCGCTTTGTCATGACGCGAAGACTGCAGTAGGCAACACCGCTGCAATCTGTATTTACCCTCGCTTTATCCCAGCAGCTAAGAAAGCGTTGCGTGAGCAAGGTACTCCAGAAGTACGCATTGCGACTGTAACTAACTTCCCTCATGGTAATGACGACATCGAAATTGCTGTTGCAGAAACAAAAGCAGCGGTAGCGTACGGCGCAGACGAAGTTGACGTAGTATTCCCATACCGTGCTCTTATTGCTGGCAACGAAGAAGTTGGCTTTGAGCTAGTTAAACAGTGTAAAGCAGCTTGTGGTGACATCACGCTTAAAGTGATCATCGAAACAGGTGAACTGAAAGAAGAAGCACTAATCAAGAAAGCTTCTCAAATCTGTATCGAAGCAGGTGCAGACTTCATCAAAACTTCAACAGGTAAAGTGCCAGTAAACGCGACTCCAGAGTACGCGCGCATGATGCTTGAAGTTATCCGTGACATGGGCGTTGCTAAAACAGTTGGTTTCAAACCAGCTGGTGGCGTACGTACTGCTGAAGATGCAGCACTATACCTAGCAATGGCTGATGAGCTACTAGGCGCTGAGTGGGCAGACAACATGCACTACCGTTTTGGTGCTTCAAGCCTACTAACTAACCTTCTTAATACATTAGAAGTGACAGACCAGACTGCTGATCCAGCAGCATACTAATTTACTCGTCATATTTGACACCGCAGCGTTGTTGACTGCGTAAGTTCCTCCTAATCACATAGAGCCTCTATGCTCATAGGAATGAACTCACTGGTCGCCTAACTGCAACGCCAAATATTTAGAGTATTGAACATAATAAGTCTGTTTGATGGAGTGGCGTCAAGCCACTCCATATTACCTCTTTTCCCTACAAACCATACTCACTAGAGTTTGGGAGGCACTAATGTATCTACCTCAAGAAATTATTCGCAGAAAACGTGACGGTGAAGTCCTAACAGCTGAAGAAATTAACTTCTTCATTCAAGGTGTGGCTAAGAACACGGTTTCTGAAGGCCAAATTGCCGCATTCGCAATGGCTATCTTTTTTAATGAAATGACGATGCCAGAACGTATCGCACTAACGTGTGCAATGCGTGATTCAGGCATGGTGATTGACTGGAGCCACATGAACTTTGATGGCCCAATCGTTGATAAACACTCTACTGGTGGTGTTGGCGACGTTACTTCTCTGATGCTTGGCCCAATGGTGGCAGCATGTGGCGGTTTCGTTCCAATGATCTCTGGTCGTGGTTTAGGCCACACTGGCGGTACGCTAGACAAGCTGGAATCTATTCCGGGTTACAACATTACACCAACCAACGATGTGTTCGGTGAAGTAACGAAAGATGCTGGCGTGGCTATCATCGGTCAAACAGGCGATCTAGCTCCTGCTGACAAGCGTGTTTACGCAACTCGTGATATCACAGCAACAGTCGATAACATCTCGCTGATCACGGCTTCAATCCTATCTAAGAAACTGGCTGCGGGCCTTGATTCTCTAGTGATGGATGTAAAAGTAGGTTCAGGCGCATTCATGCCGACTTACGAAGCATCTGAAGAGCTAGCGAAATCTATCGTTGCAGTAGCAAACGGTGCGGGTACTAAAACAACAGCAATCCTAACGGACATGAACCAAGTGCTGGCTTCTTCAGCGGGTAACGCAGTAGAAGTCCGTGAAGCGGTTCAGTTCCTAACGGGTGAATACCGTAACCCTCGCTTGTTAGAGATCACTCTAGCATCGTGTGCTGAAATGCTGGTGCTCGGTAACCTAGCTAAAGACTCAGACGAAGCGCGCGAAAAACTGATGGCAGTACTGGATAACGGTAAGGCAGCAGAGTGCTTCGGTAAAATGGTAGCGGGCCTTGGTGGTCCAGTTGATTTCGTAATGAACTACGATAACTACCTAGAAAAAGCAGACATTATTAAGCCAGTGTACGCGTTAGAAAGCGGTGTGGTATCAGCAATGGATACTCGTGCAATTGGTATGGCTGTGGTTGGTATGGGCGGCGGTCGTCGTGTAGCAACTGACAGCATTGATTACGCAGTCGGTTTTGATCACTTCATTCGCCTAGGTGAAGTAGCAAGTGAAGATAAGCCATTAGCAATGATTCATGCTCGTAACGAACAACAGTGGCAAGAAGCTGCAACAGCATTACAAAATGCAATCACTGTGGGCGGAGAATATACAGCAACGCCAGACGTTTACCGTCAGATTCGTTCTGAAGACGTGTAAATAACAGGTATCGGTATACCTCGCGTATACCGATAAACAGAGTTCTGGTGCAAAGAGCAATAAGTTGGTGAAGAAAATGAAAAGAGCATTTATTTTAGTTTTAGATTCATTCGGTATCGGTGAAACAGCGGATGCAGACAAATTTGGTGATGTAGGTTCTGACACTATGGGCCACATCGCAGATCATTGTGACCAAGGTCTTGCAGACAATGCAGATCGTAAAGGTTCACTGGCACTGCCAAACCTGTCTAAGCTAGGTCTAGCGATGGCTCACAAAGAGTCTACGGGTCGTTTTGCTCCTGGTATGGATGCAGACGCTGAGATCATTGGCGCTTACGGTCACGCTGCTGAGCTGTCTTCTGGTAAAGACACGCCATCAGGTCACTGGGAAATCGCAGGTGTTCCTGTACTGTTTGACTGGGGCTACTTCACCGACAAAGAGAACAGCTTCCCAAAAGAACTGACTGACCGCATCCTTGAGCGTGCAGGCCTGTCTGGTTTCTTGGGTAACTGCCACTCATCTGGTACGGAAATCCTAGATAACCTAGGTGAAGAGCACATGAAGACTGGCTTACCAATCTTCTACACGTCTGCTGACTCAGTATTCCAAATCGCGTGTCATGAAGAGACATTCGGTCTGCAAAACCTATTAGACCTTTGTCAGATCGCTCGTGAAGAGCTAGAAGAGTACAACATTGGTCGTGTTATCGCGCGTCCGTTCGTTGGTCCGGGTAAAGGTCAATTCGAACGTACTGGTAACCGTCGTGACCTTTCTGTTGAGCCACCTGCAGCTACCATTCTTCAGAAGTTGGTTGATGAGAAGGGCGGTAACGTTCACTCAATCGGTAAGATCTCTGATATCTACGCGGGTTGTGGCATCACTCAGAAAACCAAAGCAACAGGTATCCCTGCGCTATTTGAAGCAACCAAAGATGCGATCAATGAAGCGGGCGACAACACTATCGTGTTCACTAACTTCGTTGATTTTGACTCAGCTTACGGCCACCGCCGTGATGTTGCTGGTTACGCAGCGGCACTTGAGTACTTCGATGGTCGCATCAATGAAATCATCGATATGATGAAAGAAGACGATGTGCTTATCTTAACTGCTGACCACGGTTGTGATCCGACATGGCCAGGTACAGACCATACTCGTGAGCACATCCCTGTGATTGTTTACGGTCAGAAGGTTCCAGCCGGTTCTTTAGGCCGTCGCGATACGTTCGCTGATATCGGTCAAAGCTTAGCGTCATACTTTGGTACATCGCCAATGGGACACGGTACAAGCTTTCTATAATAGTTAACGAAGAGAGAGGGAAACCTCTCTCTTCTTTTTTTGTTTTGAGATTAAGGATATTTTCAATGGCTACTCCACATATTAATGCTGAAATGGGTGCGTTCGCTGATGTTGTTTTAATGCCTGGCGATCCGCTACGTGCTAAATACATCGCTGAAACCTTCTTAGAAGAAGTGGTTCAAGTGTGCGACGTTCGCAACATGTTTGGTTACACCGGTACTTACAAAGGTCGTAAGGTTTCGGTAATGGGACACGGTATGGGCATTCCATCTTGTTCTATTTACGCGACTGAGCTGATCAAAGACTTTGGTGTGAAGAAGATCATTCGTGTAGGTAGTTGTGGTGCAGTGAGCGAAGATATCAAAGTGCGTGATGTGGTGATCGGCATGGGCGCATGTACTGACTCTAAAGTGAACCGTATTCGCTTTAAAGATCATGACTTTGCGGCGATTGCGGATTACAAAATGGTGCGCGCGGCAGAAGATGCAGCCAAAGCTCTCGGTGTCGGCGTAAAAGTCGGTAACCTGTTCTCGGCTGAGCTGTTCTACACGCCAGATCCAGAGATGTTCGAAGTAATGGACAAATACGGCATTGTTGGCGTAGAGATGGAAGCGGCTGGCATCTATGGTGTGTGTGCTGAATACGGCGCAAAAGCTCTAACGATTTGTACTGTTTCTGACCACATTAAGACTGGTGAGCAAACGACATCAGATGAACGTCAAACGACTTTCAACGACATGATGGTTATTGCGTTAGACTCTGTACTTCTTGGTGACCAAGAGTAATTGTTCTTCACTGTGGCTTGATAAAGTAACAGATAACAAAAAGCCCCGTTGCTGCCTGAGCGTCGGGGCTTTTTATTGGATAACGTAATTGCGCTATTTATGAATTTACGTTCTTCAGAAGTAAGTTCTCGCCTGACTTGGTTGGTCTTCTACGAATCAACATAATAAACAGCACACCACTGACGAAGCCCATTAATACCATACCGATCATGTAGCGATCACTTTTGCGGTAGTGGTGATCCGATATCGCTGTCATTTTACCTGTCTCAAAGGTGACGCGGATAAAACCGATGATGGTGTTTTCTTTCGAGTAAATGGGTTCAACGAGTTGTTGCCTACCGATACTCGCGGTTGAAAGTGGCGTATCTAAGCCAAGAACCTCACGTACCGAGAGGGCTTTTTCGCTCGAAGCCAGTCGAATACCCTCTGCATCATAGATGGTGGTATCGAACACCAGTCGGTCTTGAGATAGCTGGTTAGTCAGATCAAGCAATCGCTCTTGGTCTTGTTGCGTGATCATCTTGCTGGCTGAAAGTGATGCCTGAGAGATAAGCAGCTTGGTAAGAGTTTCCAACTGTTTTGCTTGGATCTTCTCGTTACCTTTACTGATCACGACCGTATTTTTAATCGTTACAACGAACATGGTAGCCAACAAAATGAGGGCTAGCATTCGTAAAGCGTTACGTATTGAGAACAATGATTCATTCATGTTTCACGAAGCCTGAAATAAACAAATGTTATGATTAAGACATATTGAGACTTGCGTTTTCAAATTGCAATAGGTTAACGTTTAGCATAGTTAATTAGGAATCATACACATGGACGCTCAGAAATATCTGCCGATAAAAAGGCATACGACATTATTAACTCGACTCCCCGAGACTCGTTTCGCTTCTCAACTCGCTAAATCCAAGGCCAATTGGATTGTGTTTGGTGAGTACCTATCTCCACAATCTTTCGATGACATCGACTTTTTCACTGGCACTTACAACACCATCCTCGATACGTGGAAGGTTGGGCATTATGAAGTGGCTTTGATGTCAGGCAATCTAACGCCAGCACACGAAGAAATCCTCCAAGCGCTAAAGCTTGATTATGCTTGCCTTAGCGAGGTCCCAGACTTATCTAAGCCAGGTTTGATCGTGATGGATATGGATTCCACAGCGATTCAAATTGAATGCATCGATGAGATTGCCAAGCTAGCTGGAGTGGGAGAGTTAGTCTCTGAAATCACAGAACGAGCAATGCAAGGCGAGCTCGACTTTGAACAGAGCCTACGCCAGCGAGTAGGAGCACTGAAAGGTGCGGATGAATCGATATTAGAGCAAGTGCGTCAGTCATTGCCATTCATGCCAGACTTGGTCGGGCTGGTGAATACTCTAAATAAGCTTGGCTGGAAAACGGCGATTGCATCAGGCGGTTTTACTTACTTCTCTGACTACCTGAAAGATACCCTTGATCTAGACCATGCTCAATCAAACACGCTTGAGATCGTCAACGGTAAGTTGACGGGTGAAGTCTTAGGCGATGTTGTTTCGGCGCAGACCAAAGCGGATATCTTGGTAGAGTTGGCTGAAGAGTACGAATTGGAACTACATAATACCGTTGCCGTTGGTGATGGTGCCAATGACTTGGTGATGATGGGCTCTGCAGGTTTAGGCATTGCCTACCACGCAAAACCAAAAGTAGAGCAGCAAGCTCAAACTGCTGTTCGTTACGCAGGTTTAGGCGGTGTGCTGTGTATCTTGTCGGGTGTATTGGCTAAGCAACAGAAGATCAGCTGGCAAGCGAAACCTTAGGGGCTCTACCTAAGTGCTATTGGCTATGTATCTTATTTAGCAATAGTGGCTCAGACACAAAAAAAGCAGGCTATCAGCCTGCTTTTTCAATTTTCATGCTTAAGTTAATACGCCACTCGAGGCTAGCGTGTTAGCTCCAATCGAATCAGCACTTCATCGGTAATGTCCTCTATCTCGCCATAACCGATAAACGCCGTTACCTCATTCTCTAGCTTCTTAGCTTGATGCATACTGATGCGTGAAAGCTCTTCTAAATCCGACTGGAATAAACTCGTTAGCGGATTAAAGATAGGTGCCGTGGTGACTCGCAATACATACACATCACCTAAGTGCTGCGCTTTCTTGATGAATAAGATGCGTTCCTTTGCTGAGGCGAAGTCTTTGACCAACTTGGTGTGTACCGACTGGATTTTGTCGCCAAACTTCACTGCAGCAATGTACACGTCATGATGCTTAGGCTCCGCACCTTCAATTCTTTTTAGTGGCTCAGCCAACAGTGAGTTGGTGTGACCCTTGAAGATTGGCTCGAGTGAGAACTTTTGGTTGTGACCAAGTTTAGCAAGTAACGTTAGATGCTTATTCAGTGGGAAATTCACACCAATGATCTTACAGCGCAGCGTTGAACTTGGCTTATCAATGAATATTGGGTTACTGACCATCTTGCTCAACAAAATGTTGTGCAGTGATTCGAGTAGCGAATGTGTTGGCAGTATCTCTTGCTTCTTAATCAGCTTACTTTGGTTTTGATCGATAAGCCCATTAAGGAAAGCGATGGTACGCATTGTCTTGGCGTTCTCGGCAATAACCAACTGCACGTTGCGACCATTCGGACTCACTCGAATTACGTGGTAAGGCACTGTGCTCAGTGGCAGGTTCTTGTCATAGAGCTGCAGTTCATTGAAGTTCACTAATACCGGATCATTAATCTTGAGTACCATTGGGTGTTCAAGGCTAATGCTCAGTCCACGTTTCGAGATATCTAAGGTGTGTCCGTTCGCCGCTGCGCCATCTTGTGATGTAAGTTGCAACGGTGACTTAAATTGGTATCTCGGCTCTTTACGACGGGTCTGAGAGTCAAAGTAAATGCTTTGAATATTGCCGATGACAGTACGCGGGTGACGGAAGCGGTTCAATTCACTGCTTGGAATGCGTGGCTTTTCACTCAAAAGATAGTCAGCAGCACTTTCGTGATCGCCAATCTCTTGCAAGATTCCGCAATGCGTCAGTTGAGCTGAGCTTTGAGCTAGAGTCTCCGAGTGCTTAGCTAATGCTTGTCGTTCTGTGTCTGACAGTTCGAAAACCGAGAACTTGAACGCCTTCCAACTTTTACGTTTACCACCGATGTGCCAGAACAGCTGTCTTTGTTCACGAGAGGCTTCAGGCAGCATCATTGAATAGAACAAGGTCTTGTTTTGGTGTTCATGGGTAAAAGAGTAGATAACGTTACTGGTTCCCTTCACTCCTGGTTTCGCCAACAGGTTCATACGTTGCTCGTTGAACAGGGTACCCAGCGCTTGTTGATTTCGTTCGTCGTGCCAATATTGCCATAATGGATGGTTGTTATCCGTCAGTAGGGCAAGCTTTAGTTCGCTGCCGCTGAAAAACAGGGGTAGGTTACAAGTATGCTTTAGATAGGTATGTTCGATTCCTCGAGTACGAGTTCGAATAATCCTATCTTGATTCTCATGGCTGGTTTTCTTACTGGTGCTATTTAAAGACTCATCGAGTAAGCGAGCCACAATATTGTTGTCGCTTACCTTGATGGTTCTTAGAAATTTGACCGCGTTGTTCTCATAAGATTCGTCGATACCCAAAACACGAAATTCAACCGCTTGGTTAACATCGTTTTCTTGGGACTTTTCGATAAGCTCTGAGAACTTAACGCTGATGATCTCGCCGAGGTTGTATCGAAAGGCGCTCGGTACTTTGAACTTTGCACCCGACGGGGAGATATCAACCGTTACACCATGTAGGCTTTGCCCTTTCGATGTGGTGATCTCGACCTGCGAGCTAATCTTGAGTCTGTTCTCTTGGCGTTTTAAGTCGTAACCTAGGTTAATAGCTTCCGCTTCGTACGGGCTATTGGCGCTAGTAATGTCGTGGTTACCTTGAGAAGATGTTTTAACAACGCTCAGAGGCTGAGTTCGCGGAGTCATTACTAACTCCCATGCGCCTTCTGTGTAACCTTTAAACTTTTTCGTACCACGTTGATATGCGTTTAAAGCGATATCATCGAGCCAGTGCTTACGGCCATCGAGAGTGAACTGACGACACTCATTATCAATACGCCCGCGTAAATCAATGCTCTTTGTACACGGAGCCATGATACGATTCAGTTCCATTTTAACGAGCAGCTTCAGAGACGGTGATTCCCCTTCTGTCATTTGAGAAAGAAGGAATTCGAAATCTTCGGCGTGGTAAGCCGGGATTAAACGTTCTGCTACAGATAGAATTTCAGATTGCTGCATACTTTTCTTGTTAGAATGGACGGTGCGTTTATGTTATCGACTAGTTTAAATCGATCTTTAAGTATAAGTGGTATGACTGCAACTTTTATTTTCATCCGTACGGTCAAATAAGTCACAAATTGACAACATCATTGTGTAATTGAGTAAATTATTGAGGTTTTATGGCGAAGGCAAAGCGAGCTTATGTGTGTAATGACTGTGGTGCCGATTTTCCACGTTGGCAGGGGCAGTGCAATGCATGTGGTGCTTGGAACACGATTACAGAAGTTAGGTTAGCCGCTTCACCTCAGGTCGCACGTAATGAACGATTGAGTGGTTATGCGGGCGGTGCAACTGAATCTTCGGTTCAAACGCTGTCAGAAATCGATCTGCAAGAAGTCCCACGTTTTAGCAGTGGCTTTAAAGAGCTAGACCGCGTACTTGGTGGTGGTGTCGTACCGGGTGCTGCGATCCTGATTGGTGGTAACCCGGGTGCCGGTAAATCAACGCTGCTATTACAAACCATGTGTCAGCTTTCTTCTCAATTACCGACTCTCTATGTAACCGGGGAAGAATCTCTGCAACAAGTCGCGATGCGTGCGTCTCGACTTGGATTGCCAAAAGAGCACCTAAAGATGCTCTCAGAAACGAACGTGGATAAGATTTGTCAGGTTGCAGAAAAAGAACAACCTAAGATCATGGTTATCGACTCCATCCAAGTTATGCACGTTGCGGATGTTCAATCTTCTCCGGGCAGTGTTGCACAGGTTCGTGAATCGGCAACCGCATTAACGCGCTACGCAAAACAGAATAACGTTGCTGTGTTCTTAGTTGGACACGTAACTAAAGACGGCACCTTAGCAGGGCCAAAAGTACTTGAGCACATTATTGACTGTTCTGTTTTATTAGATGGCGGAACCGATAGCCGTTTTAGAACGCTACGCAGCCACAAAAACCGTTTTGGTGCAGTGAATGAACTGGGTGTGTTTGCGATGACAGGCCAAGGGCTAAAAGAAGTCAGCAACCCATCCGCTATCTTCTTGTCTCGTGGTGAAGAAGAAACCTCGGGCAGTTCTGTCATGGTGGTGTGGGAAGGGACGCGTCCACTTCTTGTCGAAATCCAAGCGCTGGTGGATTATTCACAGCTGGCTAACCCACGTCGCGTCGCTGTCGGCCTAGAGCAAAACAGGCTTTCTTTGTTATTAGCGGTGCTGCATAAACACGGCGGCTTACAAATGGCTGACCAAGATGTGTTTGTGAATGTCGTCGGTGGTGTTAAAGTAACCGAAACCAGTGCTGATCTTGCGTTGGTGATGGCTCTACTTTCTAGTTTCAGAGACCGCGCATTACCAAAAGATGTGGTGGTATTTGGAGAAGTAGGCCTAGCGGGTGAGATTCGACCTGTACCGAGCGGACAAGAGCGTTTAAATGAAGCATTTAAACACGGCTTTAAGAAAGCGATTGTACCGGCGGCTAACATGCCTAAAGGTGGCATTCCAGGAATGCAGATCCACGGTGTGAAAAAATTATCGGAAGCAATTAATGCTTTTGATGAGTTGTAATTGAACTCACTTCAGCTACTCTATACAGCAGCAATTCAGCCTAACCTTAACGCCGATTAGGCTTTAGGTTAGCACTATAATTAACAATCATTTAGATTGTTACTACTGAGTGCCTTTTTCTATATGTTAGAAAAAGGCAAAGTTTTTTAGTCCCAAATGCATGCAAAGCTATCAGTCTTCACAGATTGTGATATACTCTGCGCGCATTTTATATCCTATTAACAGAGTAAGACAATGGCAGATTTATCGAAATACAGAAACATTGGTATTTTCGCGCACGTTGATGCGGGTAAAACAACTACCACTGAGCGTATCCTTAAGCTAACTGGTCAAATCCACAAGACTGGTGAAGTACATGATGGCGAATCAACGACTGACTTCATGGAACAGGAAGCTGAGCGCGGTATTACTATCCAATCAGCAGCTGTAAGCTGTTTTTGGAACGATCACCGTCTAAACGTTATCGATACTCCTGGACACGTTGACTTCACAGTTGAAGTATACCGTTCTCTTAAAGTTCTTGATGGCGGTATCGGTGTATTCTGTGGTTCTGGTGGTGTTGAACCTCAATCAGAAACTAACTGGCGCTACGCTAACGAATCAGAAGTATCTCGTCTGATCTTCGTTAACAAACTAGACCGTATGGGTGCAGACTTCTACAACGTTGTTGACCAAGTTAAGAACGTTCTAGGCGCTACTCCTCTAGTAATGGTTCTACCAATCGGCCGTGAAGACGAGTTCGTTGGTGTTGTAGACCTACTAAGCCGTAAAGCATACGTTTGGGATGACACTGGTCTTCCTGAAAACTACGAAATCAAAGATGTTCCAGCGGACATGGTTGATGACGTTGAGCAATACCGTGAAGAGCTAATCGAAACTGCTGTAGAGCAAGACGATGACCTAATGGAAGCTTACATGGAAGGTGAAGAGCCTTCTATCGAAGACATCAAGCGTTGTATCCGTAAAGGTACTCGTGATATCGCATTCTTCCCAACGTTCTGTGGTTCTGCGTTCAAGAACAAAGGTATGCAACTTGTCCTTGATGCTGTAGTAGATTACCTACCAGCACCAACTGAAGTTGACCCTCAGCCTCTAATGGATGAGAACGGTGAAGAAACTGGCGAACACGCTATCGTTTCTACAGATGAGACTTTCAAAGCGCTTGCATTCAAAATCATGGATGACCGCTTCGGTGCTCTAACTTTCGTTCGTATTTACTCTGGTAAACTGAACAAAGGTGACACGATTCTTAACTCATTCACTGGCAAGACTGAACGTGTTGGCCGTATGGTTGAGATGCAAGCTGATGACCGTAACGAACTAACTAGCGCACAAGCTGGTGACATCATTGCGATCGTTGGTATGAAGAACGTGCAAACTGGTCACACTCTATGTGATCCTAAGCACCAAGTAACGCTTGAGCCAATGGTATTCCCAACTCCAGTAATCTCAATCGCTGTATCTCCAAAAGATAAAGGCGGTTCTGAGAAAATGGGTATCGCTATCGGTAAAATGGTTGCAGAAGATCCATCTTTCCAAGTTGAGACTGACGAAGAGACTGGCGAAACTATCCTGAAAGGTATGGGTGAACTTCACCTAGACATCAAGGTAGATATCCTTAAGCGTACATACGGCGTTGACCTTGTAGTAGGTGCTCCTCAAGTAGCTTACCGTGAAACAATCACGAAAGCTGTTGAAGATAGCTACACGCACAAGAAGCAATCTGGTGGTTCTGGTCAATTCGGTAAGATCGATTACCGTATCAAACCAGGCGAAGCAGGTTCTGGCTTCAAGTTCAACTCTGTAGTTGTGGGCGGTAACGTTCCTAAAGAATTCTGGCCTGCAGTTGAGAAAGGCTTCGCATCTATGATGGAAAACGGCGTACTAGCTGGCTTCCCAACTCTAGACGTTGAAGTTGAACTTTTCGATGGTGGTTTCCACGCAGTCGATTCATCTGCTATCGCATTTGAAATCGCAGCGAAAGGCGCATTCCGTCAATCTATGCCTAAAGCTGGCGCGCAACTTCTTGAGCCAATCATGAACGTTGACGTGTTCACTCCAGACGATCACGTTGGTGATGTTATCGGTGACCTTAACCGTCGTCGTGGCATGATCAAAGATCAACAAGCTGGCGTTACTGGTGTTCGTATTAAAGCTGACGTACCTCTTTCTGAGATGTTCGGCTACATCGGTCACCTACGTACTATCACTTCTGGTCGTGGCCAATTCTCTATGGAATTCGCACAATACGCACCATGTCCAACTAACGTTGCTGACGAAGTGATTGCAAAAGTTAAAGCAGAAAAAGAAGCTGGTAAGTAATTAGCCCTTTTCTCAATTAGCTAAAAAAGCCCCGCAAGTGAAAGCTTGCGGGGCTTTTTATTGCTTGTAACATACTGCGAGATGCGAGATGCGAGATGCGAGATGCGAGATGCGAGATGCGAGATGCGAGATGCGAGATGCGAGATGCGAGATGCGAGATGCGAGATGCGAGATGTGATATTGATATGGCCCCTAAAAAGTAGACACAGGGGTTGTCCCGTATTTAATCAACACGGGACAGATAAAGTAGGGAGAGATTAACGCTTTAAGTCGATGTAAATCTGCTCTACCTTGGTACGAGCCCAATCTGTTTTACGCAAAAATTTTAAGCTCGATTTAATGCTCGGGTCTTTTTTAAAGCAGTTGATGTTCACCATGTAACTCAACTCTTCCCAACCGTAATGTTCAACTAATTCAGTCAGTAGCTTCTGTAGAGTGATACCGTGAAGTGGATTATTGTCTTGTGTCATGAGATGTTCTCGCCATTTATTTGAGCTAAGTATACCAGTTTCGCTTTATGAATTATCCGACCATTTGAGTTCGTAATCGGTGTGGATAATCGAAAGCTCTTCTCTACCTGTATCACCAAACAATTTAACTTGAGTCTGCATCCATTCTTCGAAGCGTTTTATCTTTTCTCGATGGAAGTAACCTGGAGGCGCGCATAAAAAGTAATTGTATTTAGGCTTCAGCGCGATATTACCGATTCGGACGAGTTTCTTTTCCTGCAAATAGCGATACACCAAGCTGTGCTTAACCAAGGCAACGCCCTGAACGGATAATGCACCCTCTAAAACAAAATGTGAGCCGTCAAATTGCAATGATGAACGTCCTGCCTTCGCCCCAGCAACGTCTAACCATAGATTCCAATCCATATCAGGCCAACGGTCTTCAATTAACTCTGCTTTATGCAGATCGCTGATGTCATAGATTCCATATTTTTCTTGATAGATAGGATGACAGACAGGGTAAACAACTTCGTCCATTAACCAGCGTGATTCGATGTTTGGGTAGTCTCCATGACCATATCGAACACAGATATCGACATTAGAATCTTCAAATGTGACTAGCTTATTAGTCGGCTCAATTAACATGGATAGATCAGGGTGGCGATCGCGAAAGTCGCCTATTCTCGGTACGAGCCAATGCTGAGCAAAGGAAGGCACGGTAGAGATCGACAGCTGAGTGGGGTTTGGATCTTGGTTGATGCGTCTCACCCCATCTTGAATATGAGCAAAGCCTTTCTTCGCTTGCTGGTACAGTACTTCACCTTCATGAGTGAGTACTATTTTTCGGTGCTGGCGAATAAACAGGTCTGCGCCTAACCATTCTTCAAGTTGGCGAATTTGTTGGCTGACTGCTGCAGCCGTGACAAATAGCTTTTCTGCTGCGAGCTTGAAACTGCCAGTTTCAGCCGCAGTATAAAAACAGTAGATCCCTTGGAATGGTGGCGTTCGCTCTCTCACATTAGTTTTCCTTAACTGAGTACCAGTATCTATCGTTTGTCGCTAATGCGTTACTGGTCGATTATTGACCATAAGAAAGCAAAGCGTCAATAGGAGAGCGATTATGAACACGATAACAACGACATCAAATACTCATCATTCATTCTTATCATCATTATCAGGTAAGAAATTCTATTCTAAATTTAGGATTTATCTTCAGAATCGTAGGACGAGAAAATACCTAGCAGAGCTATCGGATCATTTACTTGAAGATGTTGGTATTACCCGAGAGCAGGCTAATGAAGAGATGAAAAAATCTTTTTGGGAGTAAATAAACTTCACGCACGTAACTCTATCTATATAAAAGGAGTTACGTGAACGCGGAGTGTGATAAGTAATGCTGAGTTATCTTTGCAAAGCCAAAGCCAAAGCCAAAGCTAAAGTTAGCTCTTAGATATTTCAGACACTTCTTCATGCAACCACTCAGTAAATGCCTCAATACGTTCTTTCCTCGGCGAGCTAGGGTCAAAACATAAGTTAACTTGAACCCCAGGTGTCATGCCTATATCAAAGGGTTTCACTAGTAAGCCGCGTTCGATGAAGTCACCAGCCAAGCTGTCTGTAGCTAGGCAAACCCCGTGACCCGCCATGACTGTGGTTAGACCCATATCAAATGTGCCTACTTCTACCCATTGGACAGTACTACTTTTGATTGTAACATTTACTCGTTTGAACCACTCCTCCCAAAGATAGTGCCCCCCTTTAAATTGGATCAGCCAACACTTTAGAAGCTGTTCTGGTGACGAAAACTTCAAAGAGTTAGCAAGAGCAGGTGAGCAAAAGGGATATAAAGGTTCATTGATTAGGACTTCAAGCGATAGACCTTGCTCAACAGGGAGATCCTCACCTTGAAGAATCGCGACGTCAATCTCATCATATTTTAGTTTAGGAGTATCATTCTCGGTGAGGAGTTTGATTGGTATTTCGGGGTGTTTGACTGAAAACTTCCACAACCGAGGTAATAGCCAACGCGATGCAAAAGATGGCAGACTTCGAACCACGATAACGCCTTGTAAGGGTTCAGACTGGATCTTGTTCAACCCGACAACAAGCTCTTTAAATCCATCTGACACATGTTGGAAGAGAGTCCGACCCTCTTTAGTCAATGCCATTTCACGCCCTTTCCTAATGAACAGCTTGCACTCTAGTTGTTCCTCTAACTGACGGATCTTTTGGCTGACAGCAGCTTGGCTAACAAAGAGCTCTTCTGCTGCCTTGCTGTAGCTACTCAAGCGAGCTGCGACTTCGAAGTAACGAAGTCAGGAAAGGTGGCGTAGTCTATTATCCATAACGTCTTCTTATAGCTCTTGTTAGAAATGGTTGTTCGCTTATCGAACAGGTTGTTTTCATAATAGCGATAAATAAACAGGGAATACAAGAGAGAGAACATGAAAGCAATAACCTGCTGGGTCGGTATATTTGTTACTCAGGTACTTAAAATCAATGATAATACTAAGGTGAGGAAGCCGACTAAATCTAGACAAGTTGTTTGCTTGGAATCGTTAAGTCATCGAATGAGAAAGGATGTCGGCTTAGATTACGAGAGTAGTGATGCTGCGGATTATACTAAGTACTTATAATGTGAGCTTACAAAAAAGGAGCCATAATGGCTCCCTCTCGATTTTAATTATTCTTCCCAAACCACCAATTTATCTTTCGGCCAGTTATGACCAACTTCATGGTATTTCTGCTCAAGGATATGTCGCTTGATTTTGAGAGTCGGGGTTAACACGCCATTCTCAATGCTCCATGGTTCCTTAATCATCAATACACCTTTGATCTTCTCGTGTGAACCAAGCTGCTCGTTCATTTTCTCGATAACGCGCTTTGTCGTTTTCTCATAGCGAGCTCGATCGAAATTAGGGAAGTCATGCGGTACCACAAGTAGGATTGGACCAGGTAGGCCAAGACCTATCAAACACATCATTTCTACGCGGCTGTACTCAAACAGTTTGTTTTCGATTGGTACAGGGGCAACAAACTTACCTTTAGCGGTTTTAAAGGTATCTTTCTTACGCCCACGAATCGTTAGGTAACCTTCACTATCGATATCACCGATATCACCGGTATGAAGCCAACCATCCGAGTTAAAAGACTCTTGGGTTGCAATATCATTCTTGTAGTAACCAGAGAATAAGCCTTTGCCTCGAACTAGAATCTCTTCATCTTCAGCTATTTTGAGTTCGATCCCTGGACCTGCATTACCAACCGTACCAATTTTATCGGCTCTGAATGGGTAGTTGAGCGTGCTGTAGGCGAAAGACTCTGTCATGCCCCATGCCTCGGTAATGTGCAGGCCAACACTCTCATACCATGCGAGTAGAGCGGGTGATACAGGTGCAGAACCACATCCAAGAACGCGAGCTTGGTCTAACCCTAAGCCATCAGCAAGTTTCTTCTTAATGATGTTGTTGATAAACGGAATCTTCAGTAAGAAGTTCAGTTTCTTCTGTGGCAATTTGTCTTGGATTCGCTGCTGGAACAGAGTCCATAAGCGAGGAACTGAGATAAACAGTGTAGGGCGATGCATTTTCACATCATCAATAAAGGTGTCTAAAGATTCAGGGAAAGCCGTAACCACGCCCCCCATCACTGAAGAACCAAAGATGTAAACGCGTTCTGTAATATGAGCAAGTGGTAAGTAAGAAAACAGGCGATCGCCAGGTTGGATTCCAATATGATCAATCAACCTTTGAACAGACCAAGTAAACGCGCCGTAGGTGAGCATTGCGCCTTTTGGTAGCCCTGATGTACCCGATGTATAAACAAGTGACATCAGCTTATCGTCGTGATGCTGAGGGCGTTTGGTTGATGGTTCATGTGTATCAATGAGCTGTTCGAAAGTGTGTTGGCACTTCGCTGCGCTGTCGTATGGCAGTGAAATACTCACTAAGCTCGGATTGTCATCAAGTACTTTTTGAGTGGCTTTAGGATCGTCAAGCTTACCTGCAATCACAATTTTACATTCACTGTGTTCAATACAGTATTGAATGGTATCTGCACCCGCTGTAGGAAAGATTGGGACGCTGACAAAATCTCCTAACATCATGGCAAGATCGCAGATGAACCACTCTGCACAGTTTTTCGATACGAGAGCGACTCGATCGCCAGGTTGGGCTCCGAGTCCTTCTAATGCTGACGCCAGTTTCAGAGCTTTGTCGGCTACTTCTTTATAAGTAAACTCGACAAATTGGCGGTTAATAATCTGTTTCAAATAGACTTCATCTGGGCGTTCTTCTGCCCATTTTAAAATCATGTCATTGGGTGTAGGGAGAGCTGTTGCTTGTTCTTGGCTAAACTCGTTAGGCTGAATCATTGTCTAACTCCATGTTTTTCGCTAAGTTATTTTTGGTTATTTTTGTTAAAATCATGTTAAATGTACCATGATTTTTTCTTTTAGGGAGTAAAATTAGCGTTTTCTGTTATCTGTGCAGGCACGCCTGTAACTTGCTGGGGTTACGCCCGTCCTTTTCTTAAAAATTCTTGAAAAATACGACACATCCTTGTAGCCACATTGATAAGAAATTACAGCTATTTTTGATTCGGTATCCGCCTCAATCAACTTTTTGGCTAACAGTATTCGTTTATCGCACACAAAGTCTCTAAAGCTTACTCCAAAGTGTAGATGAAACTTTTTAGAAAAATAGGTTGCTGAACAGTGACATTTTTCAGCTATGTCCGTTTCTCTTATTTCCTTGTTAATGTTATCCATAACAAAATTAACAACTTCAGAAGTAAACTGCTTGGTCGGCTCCTGGTTGTTGCTATTCATGTCTCTATCGAGGTCGAAGTGTGCTTCAAAGATATGCTGTGTTTTACTCTTTAATTCTTCGAAGGCACTGGTCAGATGATTGTTACTCGTTTCTATAATGAAAAATATATTCTTATGATTTCGAATGATATTAGGTATCTCAAATGGAGAAATTAAAACTATCCGCTTGTTTAGGTTTTTACAAATAGATAATGCCATGGTAAGTAATTGAATTTCACTTTCTCTATTTAAAATGAAAAATACAATTCTTACATCTAAGTTACTGATAACTGATATATCTTGTTGAAAATTTTCCACAGGGAAGTAGCGACTAATTTTATTTATAATAATTGAATTAAACTCGCTATCTATATCTGATAGCAGTGGTGTTATTAATTTCATTTCTACTAAACCTGTATCATATATAAAGGGCCAGATGTGAAAATTTAGAAATAAGGGAGTTATTACAGAGATTAGAAGTACAACAAAAAAGTGCAAGTAAATGGCAAAAAAATCCTAACCGAATGTGTGACTCACCTCTAGATTTACTTTACAGGTAAACGAAGCCTGTTATGAAAATCAAGGAGAGGTTGTCATGGGTAAGTTTTTGAATAATTGTAAAGAATTCATGAAAGATGAAGAAGGGTTGACCGTTATCGAGTATGTAATCGGTGCAGCTCTATTGGTTTTAGGCTTAACAACTGTATTTTCTGGTTTGGGGAATACTCTAGCAAATAAATTAAATAACATTGTTGCGAATGTTGGTACTACGGGTACTGGTACTGGTACAGGGGCTCAATGATATCTTATGGACATCAAGAGAATTAGAAGCCAAGCTGGATTGACTACGGTCGAATACGTGATCGGTGCTGCTTCACTTGTTCTTGCTGTTGGATTCGTTTTCTCTGGGATGGCAACAGCCTTACTCAGTAAGTTCCAGAGCATTATATCGAGTGTATAAATAGAAAATATGATTAATGAGCCTTCAGTTTTTTGGGCATTACTAATTGCAGTTTCGGTATACGATGTTGAGAAGCATCGTATACCAAACAAAATATTGGTTCTTTTTTTGTTTGTGTACTTCTTATCAATGTTTAATAGCAATTTCACTTTTGATGTTTTTTTAATGTCCTTGTTTGGGTTGGGGGCGTTTTTTTGTTTTGGGTTACTCTTATATTTTGTAAGAGCAATGTCTGCAGGAGATGTGAAGCTATTAGGTATTGTAGGGATGTATCTTGGGTGGGGACAATTACTTGATGCGTCGTACTTTATCTTACTTTCTTCTGGAGTGATCGGGACTTTCTACTTGCTATATAACTTTTCCAACTCGAGCAGTCTTAGTATCAAAGGCTATTTTGAAAATAAGATGATTGCGCTTGGTGGTGTAGCCCCAGTACTAGATAAAAGTTCGATTTTACACGCTAGGTATTCAAATAAGGTGACGATGCCTTTTGCACCCTCTGTTGTTATGGGATTAGCGATGTATAGCTACTTTACTTAAACCTGTTGTTGGTTAGCTTTGTGGAGAGGAATAATATATGGATATTATAGGGCGTACTGCTCCAACAACTTTGAAGCCTCAAATTTCAGCCCCAGCCGTTCCTACATCTATTGATATGTTGGGTGTTCCTGAAGTCGTTATTGAAAACCTCGTACTCAAGCATTTGTCTGCTTACCCTAAATCGGATGTGTTAGAACTCTCTAATTATATGTGTGTAGTTACCCATGTTGTGGAAAGTGCTCTGGCCGTTTTAAGGAAAAAGTCGTTAATTGAGGTATTTCAACCGACTTCAGATCTTTCTCTCTCATCAGTGTCCCATAGTCATGTCCGTTACTCCCTTTCTGAGAAAGGACTGGAAGAAGCTGATCTTGCCTTTAAACGTGATGCTTATTTAGGCCCCGCACCTGTTTCACTTGCCCAATATAGTGATGTGGTAAAGCAGCAGGATCTGAGAGCAGAGCTAGTGACTCGGCCACATGTCGAAGCAGCACTGGATGATGTATATGGTGTCGACAAAATGATTTCAGTGCTAGGGCCTGCAATCAATTCTGGACGTGCTTTGTTGTTATATGGGCACGCTGGTACTGGTAAAACATTTGTCGCGAGCCGTATTGTGAATGCTTTGCACACCTCTGTATTTATTCCTTATGCAGTCTATGCATTAGGTAACATTATCAAGGTGTTCTCGGCGCAACATCATAAACCGTTGGATAGTAACGGCAGCGATCAAAGCATTTCCCTTAAAGATCAGTACGACAAGCGTTGGCTTAATTGTGAAAGGCCAAATATCCAAGTTGGGGGGGAACTGACTATGGATATGCTTGAGGTGAATCACTCAGAAAACAGTCGAGTCTGGTTAGCCCCGGTACAGATGATGGCAAACAATGGAATTTTCGTGATAGACGATCTTGGCCGTCAACCTATGCCTGTAGACACATTGCTGAATCGATGGATAGTGCCGATGGAGTACGCTTTTGATTATCTATCGCTGCCCAACGGTCAGCAAATTACGATGCCGTTTGTTTTAACTCTCGCCTTCTCTACCAACTTAAATCCAAAGAAGATCAGTGATCCCGCATTTTTGCGTCGTTTAGGTTACAAAATTGAATTTAAGCCTCTTATGCAGCGTGATTACGAAGCATTGTGGATGAATGTTGCCGCAGAGAAAGAGGTTGAACTTCAAGATGGTTTCTTTGAGCGTTTGTCTCAAATGCACACGCTGCTTAAGGTGCCACTTTTCCCATGTTTACCGAAAGATCTCGTTGGTATAAGCAAAGATATTCTTTCGTTTGAGCAGCTACCACCTGTTATCACATTCGATATTCTTTCCATGGCATGGGAAGTTTATTTTACCTCTGATGGACACGAGGAAGAGAATAATGAATAAGAGTCAAGTTTTCCTACTGTTTTTACTGTCCGTAGTATTCGGCTTAGCGGCTGTATTTTTTGCTAAGCAGTGGATGGATGATCAAGTTCAGCCAACCGTTGAAGTTGAAACGGTCGAGCGTCACCCCGTTGTTGTCGCCTCACAAGAAATCGAAGCTGGAACCATAATTGAAGAGCAGTATTTAACGACGAAGTTGATGGAAGTTGATTGGATCAATGAAAACAACTATTCGGATCAATCTGAGCTAATCGGTAAGGTTGTCGCTAATACCATTTATGCCGGAGAGGTGCTTCACAAGTTACGATTTACTGTACCAGGAGAAGGGTCAACGCTTGCAGCTCTTATCCCTGAAAATAAACGTGCGGTAACGATACGTGTTGATGATGTTATTGGTGTGGCAGGTTTCTTATTACCGGGTAACAAGGTTGATATTCTCAATACGGTTTCTTACGGAAAAAATTCTGCAGCTACTCAAACGGTTCTTAAAGATATTAAGGTTTTGGCTGTAGATCAAACGGCTAAAACGAATGAAAACAGTCCAATTATTGTACGAGCGGTAACTCTTGAGATGACGCCGAAAGAGGCTGAGAAACTTCTCACGGCTAAAAGCAAAGGCAGTATTCAGCTGACTTTGAGAAACCCACATGAAGTTGAGAAAAAAGTGGTTCGTCGATATGTGCCTAGACCAAGTGTCACCATTATCAAAGGTACAGAAACATCTAATGTGCGCGTCAAGGATTGAGGTGAAATATGAGAATATTAATTGCGTGTGTTTTGAGCCTAATTTGTATTTCGACGGCCAGTGTTGCGGCGTTACAAACGGGAAAAACAGTCACGGTTCCACATCATAAATCTACGCATGTCGTGCTGTCGGGAAAAGCGGCGAAGGTTTCTCTTGGTGATCCTGAAGTTTTAGATATTGTAATTTTAAAATCAAATGAAGTGTTTTTAATTGGTAAAAAATTAGGTGCGACAAACCTAATGGCTTGGGACTCTCGAGGTCGGTTGATTGAGTCTATTAACATTGAGGTTACTCATGATCTTAATAGTTTAAAGGCGAAGTTATATGAGTTCCTTCCTGATGAAACTATCGAAGTACATAGTGCGCAAAACCGTTTGTTGCTGAGCGGTCAGGTGAGCAACCAACAGCAGATGAATGTCGCAATGAGAATTGCAGAAACTTACTCCTCCGGGCAAACCGCAGATGAGTCAAAAGAGAGTGGTAGTGAGCAAGCTGCGGCGACTGGGGTCATCAACTTAATGTCGATTGGTGGTGCTCAGCAAGTCATGCTAGAGGTCACTGTCGCTGAAGTGCAAAGAAGCTTAGTTCGAAAATTCGATGCTAACTTCCATTTCTTCCAAACCAGTGGTTCTGATTTTTCATGGGGAGCGTCTTCTGTGCCTGCTGGTGTATTGGGTGCAACGCCGATTTTTGATATTCCCACCTCAACAGATTATGGGATTTTAGGTTCTTTTATCGATAGCAATACATTGTTTACCTTTGCTTTGGATGTTGCAAAGCAGAATGGTGTAGCCAAAGTTTTGGCTGAGCCGAATCTAACCGCGTTAAGTGGTTCAAAAGCTGAATTTTTAGCGGGCGGTGAGTTCCCAATCCCTGTGCCTGATGAAGACGGCATCACCATTGAATACAAAGAATATGGTGTAGGGCTGAAATTCATCCCAACGGTTCTTAGTGATAAAAAAATCAACCTGAACTTGGCTGTTGATGTGAGTGAAATTGCGAATAGTAGCTCGCTAACGATTGATCCTGGTACTACCAACGCGACTTACTTCATTCCACCTATTACGCGTCGTAGTGCATCTTCAACTCTTGAGTTAGCAGATGGCCAGACTATCGGTATTGCAGGTTTACTGAGTGAGAATGTGAGAGATATCAGCAACAAGATGCCAGGCTTTGGTGATGTGCCGATTTTAGGGCAGCTTTTCAACAGCCAAGAGTATGTATCTGGCGAAACCGAACTGGTTATTCTTGTGACTCCAAGGCTTGCCAAGCCAATCGACCGCACGAAAGTGACATTACCAACAGATGCTTTCGTCGACCCTAATGACTTGGAATATTATTTGTTAGGCCGAAGCGCTTACATTGCTGAACCGTCTGAATCCACTTCAGAGCAATCTCAATCAGCACAGGCCGTATCGCCAACCGACGGCGGTAGTGAAGGCTCATTTGGTCATGATTTATAAGGAGATAGATATGATTAGAATAATGATGGTCTTTCTCGTGATGGTGCTAGTTGGCTGTGCTAATGATGCCCGTTTGGGACATTCAGTAGCACTAGTGAAAACAGAACAAACATATAACCCTAATGCGACCCAAGAGAATCTACTCGAAGTACCGGACGGTACAGGGGAGCGGATGCAGGCTGGTTACGACCGATATGTTGGCAGAGGTGAAAATGATCTGTCCGGAAGCAGTAGTAGCCAGATCCTAGAAGAGTTTAACTAAATCTGGAGGTACTCACATGTTGTATCGAGTATCACAAAGCCCCAAAAAGCAACAAGGCTTAGTCGTAGTCATGATTACAGCCGCTTTGTTGGTTTTTTTAGCTGTCTCAGCGTTAGCTGTCGATATAAACCATATGGTTGTGAATAAAACGCGGTTACAAAATGCAGTCGATTCTGCTGCGCTAGCTGCCGCAACTATTTTAGACAATAGTAAGGATAAAGATGCCGTAGATGCAGAGGTTGGCACCGCATTAAATGCTATGGCAGCCGCCACAGGTAATCATGAATTTGATTTTAGTACGGCTTCTGTAAACATTGATTATTCAAATGATCCTAAGGATTTTACAGGAACAGCAACGTTCGGTGCAGATGATGATGTCTATGTGCGTGTTCGTGTCGATTCCTTGGATATGGATGAGTTTTTCATTCAAATGTTTGGACTAGAAAAAACCGTTTCGGCGAGTGCGGTTGCTGGCCCTAGTTCTGGTCAGGTCGTTGTTAATAATGTTGTGCCAATTGGTGTGTGTATTGGTGATGGCACGTCGGATAATGATGTCTCACCAGAAGATGGGTACCATGATGTTACTGGTGAGGAAATAACCAGTGTTTTTGGTTATGAAGTTGGCACCGTTCATGCATTAAAGGTCGGCGACAGTAGCTTATCTGAAATGGGGAACGGTAATTACCACCTTCTTGATTTTGGATCTGGTGGTAAAACGGTGAAAGAAGGTTTAGGGGGGGACTATAGTTATCCTGTTGCAATAGGTGACGATATAACCACCAAACCAGGAGGAACGGTTGGTCCTACCGGTGATGGCTTAAATACTCGATTTGGTGATTATGGTGGAGGATTATCGGCATCAGATTACCCCACTGATTATGTAACGACTGAGCCTACTAATGAGATTACGATCGATGCTAGTACGGGAGATATCGATTTTGACGGCAGTTATACCTATGCTCAATATGAATCAGCGACTAACACATGCATAGCTAATAATGGTTCTGGGTGTGCGGCTAATGGTGTTGCTTGGCGTCGTATATTACCTATACCTATGGTGGATTGTTCAGGTAAAAGTGGCGGTGCGACTGAATTTACGGTGAACAAAATTGGTTGTTTCTTCTTGCTACAAAAAGCGCCGACAAATAATTCAGGTACTCCAGCCGTATTTGGTGAATTTATTCACTCCTGCAGTGTGACAGGTGGGGCGGGTAGTACGACCTCTACAACAGAAGGGACTTATAGGATTGTTTTGTATAAGGACCCTGATAGTGGGGAGTCTTGATTATGAAACGGTTGAGAAAACGACAAAGCGGTTTTGCAGCTATCGAGGTGGTACTGGCCACACCCGTATTATTGTTCTTTATGGTATTGGTGCTTGAATTCGGAAATATATTGATTCATTACAATGTCATTTCAAAGTCAGTGCAAAATGGAGCGCGTTATGCGGTTAGTGAAGTTTATGGGACTGTTGGCGGCACAATAGCCCCTACGTCAGAAATTCAGAATGTAGTGGTCTATGGTCAAAATAGTGTGGGCACGGCGGTACTCTCTTCATTGACGACAGCAGATGTCACTGTCACTCAGCCATCTGGTGATAGCTATGTGCGAGTAAGTGTTACCTATGATTATGTTCCACATTTCTTGTCTATTCCCTTTTCGTCGGAGAGCTTTGCCATTCCATTAAGTGTGACTTCGGTTATGAGGGTGCTGTGATGAAAAGGCTAAAAGGGCGTATTAAAGGACTTGCCATCGTTGAATTTACATTAGTGTCATGGCTGATTTTTCTTTTGATTTTTTTAATCTTGGCATTTGGTGCTTATATATTTTCACTACAAATGGTCAGTGAAGCGACAAGGAAGGCGGCTAGACTGGCGACAGTATGCTATGTCTTAGATAGAGATAATATTGGTGCAATGGTGGTGGATGAGATCCCGCTGGTTGGGTTTTCTGGTGCTAATTTAGAGGTGGCTTACCTTGATGCGAGTGGAGGGGAGATAGCATCAGATTTCGAAGATAACTTCGATGATATTAAGTTTGTACGTGCCAGAGCGACTGGCTACGGCATTCAGTTGATTAGTAACCTAAGTTTCTTAGGTAACAATGGGTTTCTTGCTGCCCCTGCATTCGAAACAATTTTACCGGCTGAAAGTTTAGGGGTTGTTAGGGCAGATTCTGACATTAAGAATCGATGTCCCGAAGTCATCTAGTACAGGAGTTTGATGTATGGGGGAAGCAATTCAAATGACGCCTAATGAGGGTGACATTACGCGTTTGAGAACTAATTTAAAGGTCTGGTTAATATACAATACTGAGGCTTTTCATTCGCATATGAGCCACGAATTGAAGAAATGCCGAAACGTACATGTGACGGCTTTTTCTCTTGCGGCAATGAGTGAGGAGTACTTAAAAAGTGCGGATGTTCCAGAGCTTATTTTCGTTGAAGCTCACGGGAATTGGGCGCAAAAAATGGTTGAGCTGCAAGGGTATGATTTGTCTTTAGAAGACAAGGACTTGTCTTTAGTTGTGCTCGGTGATGAAAGTGATAATGGGTCACTAAAAATCGCACTGCGTTTAGGAGCTTCAGATTTTTTGTCTCACAATGTGACCCTATCGGACTTACTGCCACTCTTGAAGAAAACGGCCTCTGAAAAGCTTGAGAACTCCAGTTACGGAGAGTTTATTTTGTTTTTGAATACGAAAGGGGGGATGGGGGCGACAACTCTGGCTTTGAATACCGCTATTGAGATGGCCAGTCAGCATCCGAATGAAGTGCTTTTGCTCGATATTGATCTCCAATTTGGAGTAATTCCTGATTACTTAAATATTATTCCCACCTACAGCGTTTCTGATGCAATAAATAGCGCGAATGACCTAGATGAAATCTCCTTAGGTACTTTGGTCAATAAACATGAATCTGGTCTTCATGTTCTAAGCTTTAAACATGAAAACAATGCTGATGATTTCGAGCAGGCACAAAAAATAGGCAGACTGCTGCCTATATTGCGCCGTTTTTACCCTTATGTGGTGATCGACCTATCTAGAGGGTTAGATCATGTATTTGCATCTGCTATATCACCTGCAACGAAAGTGCTTCTGGTTTTACAGCAGAGTTTAGTGTCAGTAAAAAACACAAGTAGATTAATTAAGTCTCTGAAGTTTGAGTACGGCTTACAAAGCGACGCAATAGAGGTAATCCTTAACCGTTACGAAAAACGACATTCTATAAAGTTAAAAGACATTGAGCAGGCGGTGGGCAATCACGACATCCACCTGATGCCTAATGATTTTAAAGTGGCACTAGAGAGTGCCAATTTGGGGCAACCGTTAGTTCAGTCGAGAAAGAAAAGCTCAATTACTCGTTCTATCATCGATTTGTCTCATGTTCTATCACCACCAGAGCAAGAAGAAAAAGGCTGGTTGAAAAAGTGGTTTTCATAACGGGTAGATGAATAGTGAACACGAGGGATTGTGATGTTCTTTAAACGAAAAAATGTAAATCCAGAGTTTGAAAAAAGAGTAGAACAGATTTCGCATGACTCAGAAGATACCAACCCTGTTGAGCGTTTATCCAGTGTTGATACGTCTAGTCAATCTCGCAGTTCTGAAGCGAATGTAGAAAAGGAAAAGGCGATTGATGAAGCTCGAAAAGTGTTAGAGCAAGAGTTATCAATCAAACACTTTTTTCATAAGCAACTGCTTGAGACCCTAGATTTAGGATTACTCTCAAGTTTGGAAAAAGAGCGGGCTAAGGTTGACTTGCATGAAGCCATTTTACAGTTGATGGCTGACGATGGTAGTCATGCGCTGAGTGCTGAAGGGCGAAAGCGGGTTATAAAGCAGATAGAAGATGAGGTGTTTGGTCTTGGGCCGTTGGAGCCTTTACTCGCTGACCAAACCGTTTCAGATATCTTGGTCAACGGTCCTAAAAGCGTTTATGTCGAGCGAAGAGGTAAACTTGAAAAGACGCCCTATACTTTTCTTGATGATCGCCACTTAAGAAATATCATTGACCGTATCGTAAGTCAGGTTGGTCGCCGAATCGATGAAGCATCACCTATGGTAGATGCGCGCTTGGTTGATGGCTCACGTGTGAACGCTATTATCCCTCCTCTCGCACTTGATGGCCCTTCTGTTTCTATCCGCCGTTTTGCTGTGGATCGCTTAACGATGGATAACCTTATTGACTACAATTCAGTTTCACCCCAAATGGCTAAGTTTGTTGAAGCTGCAGTAAAAGGCGAGCTCAATATATTGATTTCAGGTGGTACAGGTTCAGGAAAAACCACCACGTTAAACATATTCTCTGGCTTTATTCCACGTGATCAACGAATAATTACCATTGAGGATTCTGCGGAGCTTCAACTTCAACAACCTCATGTTATTCGATTGGAAACTCGCCCAGCAAACCTTGAAGGTAAAGGCGAAATCAGCCAGCGAGAACTCGTAAAAAATACCCTGCGTATGCGCCCCGACCGAATCGTGGTTGGTGAGGTTCGTGGTAGCGAAGCGGTTGATATGCTGGCTGCGATGAACACGGGCCATGATGGATCTCTTGCTACTATTCACGCGAATACCCCCCGTGATGCTTTGAGTCGTGTCGAAAACATGTTCTCGATGGCTGGGTGGAACATATCAACCAAAAACTTACGAGCTCAAATAGCTTCGGCTATCCACCTCGTCGTACAGATGGAACGACAAGAAGATGGTAAGCGTCGTATGGTGAGCATCCAAGAGATCAATGGTATGGAAGGTGAGGTGATTACGATGTCGGAAATTTTCCGTTTCCAACGTCAAGGTATTGATGAAGATGGCAATATTATCGGCTATTACACAGCAACGGGGGTAGTTCCTCAATATCATGACCAGTTAGTCAAACGTGGACTCGACCTGCCTTTCGAGCTCTTTACTGAGACTCACGGTTAAGGAGAGGTTATGGATAATGTAAGCGTTTCATTAGGTCTGTTATTCATTGCGGTGCTTTTTATCTCTCAAGCTTTGTTATTACCTGCTGCAGGGAAAAAAGCGAAGCATAAAGAGTTGTCTCGGCGTTTGAAGGAGGCGCAACGTAATATCGATGAAGAGAGTCTATCTTTATTAAAAGAACATTATAACAAAGAATTATCTCCTATAGACCGTAAGTTAATAGTTATTCCATACTTTGCTGGATTAAAAAAAATGTTGGAATTAGCTGGTTTTAAATTAGCATTGAGCCGGTTTTTACTTATTGTTTCTCTTTGTGGTGTCTTGCTCACATTGATATCAATAATGACCAATCAAGAATGGTTTATTAGTTTAGCAGCATTCATTTCTGTTTGGGTTATATCTTATCTGTATGTACAAAATCGAGTGGCTTATAGAATGGCTCGATTCGAAGAGCAACTTCCAGAGGCTTTAGATATTATCCGACGAGCACTGCAAGCAGGGCAACCGCTTGTTCAATCATTTAATGAAGTTGGTGAAGAACTTCCTGAACCTATCGGTGCTGAGTTTAAAAATACCTACAACTTACTTAATTACGGTTATGACTTACGTTTAGCTATTTTACAGATGGCAGAGCGAGTTCCCACCGTATCAATGTTGGCTTTTTCTAGTGCAGTAATGCTACAAAAAGAAACTGGGGGGAATCTATCAGAGAACCTGCAAAAGGTATCTGAAGT
Organism: Vibrio sp. AIC-3; assembly: GCF_013114515.1. Classification (NCBI taxonomy): domain Bacteria; kingdom Pseudomonadati; phylum Pseudomonadota; class Gammaproteobacteria; order Vibrionales; family Vibrionaceae; genus Vibrio; species Vibrio sp. AIC-3. The sequence goes on from NZ_VTXG01000006.1 coordinate 32,677, forward strand.
ACTAAGAGCCCGCTTTAAGTTAGAAAGGAAAGTAAAAACGCTCTCTGCTGAAAGCCGTCTGTCAGCATGGATCTTAACCTTATCCCCTTTTGGTTTATTTTTTGCCTTAAAGGTAGCCAGTCCTGAATATATCGAGCCACTTTACAAAGATCCTCGCGGTCTATCGATGGTCAGTGTCGGTATTGTTCTCTTGGCGATCGGAGCCTTGTGGATTAAAAAGATCATCAGTATAGAGATTTAACTTATGGAATTATTAAATATTGAAGTCTGGAAGCAGATGTTAGCAGAGTTTGGGATCAGCTCTCAGGCTGTTATCTATGCGATGATTTTGCTCACTACTGTCTTATTAACATTGACTATTGGGTTCTTGTTTTTAGGTGCTAGATCTCCTTTAGATAAGAAGCTAAGACAAATATCTGAAGAGGGGAGTACTGGTGGTCGAAAACCTTATGATTTTTCAAATACGTTAGAATCATTAAGCCCCTTTATAAGTAAAGGTAATAAAAAGGACAATGAAACTTACTCAGAAAAGCTGATGCATGCTGGGTTCCATGAGAAGAGCTCGTTATCAGTTTTCTACGCGTTGAAGGTTTTATCTAGTTTAATAGGCATCGTCGCTGCTTTTATGGTCTATTACATATCGTTGGGTGGAGATTACAATAATTTACTCATCATGACTTGTGTTTTTCTCGGAACATTTACGCCAAATATTATTCTGAACAAGTTACAAAAAGAGCGTCAGAAAAAAATAAGAAATGGTGTCCCTGATGCGCTTGATCTTCTTGTTGTGTGTACCGAGTCTGGGCTTGGTTTTAATGCAGCCCTTGGACGTGTCGCATCTGAGATCTATGTCTCTCAGCCGGAACTTGCGGATGAACTAGAGACTGTGTTTGCTAAAATTCAAGCGGGTGTCACTATGCCTGATGCGCTTAGACAGCTTATCGAGCGAACCGGTTTAGTCGAATTGGAAGGGTTGGTTTCTTTGCTTTCTCATGCATCGAGAATGGGCGGTAGCTTAGCGCAAACGCTTCGTGATTATACTGAAGACTTTAGAGATAAACGTCAGCAAGCCGCTGAAGAAATTGCGGCGAAAATACCGACCAAAATGTTATTTCCTATGCTGATTTTTATTTGGCCTTGTTTTTTCATTGTTGCACTTGGCCCTGGACTACTTATCGTAATGGACGCATTGAGTGCGCCGGGAGCAAGTTTATGATGTTATACAATAAGTTCCTTCTACTTTTCCTACCAATACTACTACTCGGTTGTGCATCATCTGATGAGCCAACGAATCAATTTGATGCAGAACTGTATTCCGGTAAACCGATAGATACGTTAACGAATGATGACCCTCCTTTGAGTGAGAAAGAAGCGATCATGCGTGGTGACGTGGCATTAAGGGACAACAACATCGATCTAGCCCTGTATGAATACATCCGCTCATTGTCTTTTCCTGAGCAAGAGTTTCACGACAAAACGCTGTTTACTATAGGTAAAATCCATTCATCTCGTGGCAACGCGGCGCTTGCCGAGAAAGCGTATTTGGCGGCCTTAGATTTCAATCCAGCACATACCGAGGTACTGGAGGAATTAGGCGTTTTGTATACGAAGCAGCGACGAACGGATGAAGGTCGAAGTTATTTCTTTAAAGCGATTAATGCCGACCAAGTTCGTTTGAAAAGCAGTGAAACGATTAAAAACCACCAAGCGTTAAGCCAAAGTGAAGTCGCTAGCTTGAAGGTCGACAGTATGTCTCCTGCATCAGCATATATGGGGATTGGTGTGTTGGAAGATGTCGACGGAAAGCATCAGATAGCTCAAGAGTACTTCAAAAAGTCGCTGCAGATAGACAAAAACTCATTCAAAGCTCTGTTGAATATGGGCTACTCCCATTACATGTACGGCAATTACAAGGAAGCGTATCAGTACACGCGTTCAGCTCTAGAGTTAGAGCCAAATAGTGAGAAGGCCCAAAACAATCTAGCCCTCATTTATCTGGCTTCCGGTGATGTTAAGAAAGCCACTAATATGTTTATGCGACATATGGATACGCCTGAAGCGTTGAATAATGTAGGGTATTTCCTAATATTACAAGGTAAGCCGGATGAAGCCGTTCCTTACCTTCAGCAAGCAATAGACAAGAAACCATCGTATTACAGAGTTGCGAACGAAAACTTAAACAGAGCATTAGCGGAAGTGAGAGAGATGGAGCAATAGTCGTTTAAATTTTGGCTCAGTGAAAAGGATATTCATGTCGCCTAAAAGTGAGAGTTTTAATAAAGATATCATTGTTATCTCTGTGATCTGGCTAGTTTGTGCCACAGTGATCTTTATTTACAAGTGGGAGAGTGTTTCAGCTCTTAACCTGAATGACAATGACGACTATATGCGTTTCGTTCAATTTCAGGATTGGATGGCAACTGGACATTGGTACCTAGAGCCAATGAATAATTTTAATGCCGCTGACGGCATTGTTATTCATTGGTCTCGCTTTCCTGATTTAATATTATCGCTCGTAGCTTTTCCATTGTTGTTTATCGTCGATGATAATCTTGCTTATACAATATCAATTTCGCTTGTCCCTCTGCTTTACTTGCTACTTTTTTCTCTGTCATGCTTTTACCTAGCTGACCACCTCTTCGGTGCCAAGTATCGCTTTATTAGTATGATGTTTGCGATTTCTTCGCCTTCAATTATCCATTTTTTACCCGGTTCTATTGATCATCATAATATTCAGCTGGTCTTCGCGGTCCTATTTCTAGCTTTAACGCCATTGAATCATGAGCAGTTGCGCCATGCGTGGCGTGTTTATGCGCAATCTATCTTGCTGTCTCTATCTTTATGGACGGGGCTTGATAATGTTTTGCTATTCATGTTTTTTTTCGCGATTTACACCGTGTATTACGGTCTTGTTCGCCATGAGTGGTTTGGCTATATCTCTAAGTTGTATGCGAATTCCGCTTTGTTTGGGATTTGTGCGGTTTTATTAAATCGGCCTTACGATGAGTTTTTTGTTTTTAAGTACGACGAAATATCATTTGTTCTCATCATCCTTTTCTTCTGTGGCTGGCTTTTCGTTAATGTTTATCATCGGTTTATGAATGAAGATAACAGTCTACTGCAAAAGGTTTTTCTGTTCGTATTTCTAGCTGTTCTATTTTTAATCCCAGTGGCAGTGCTTTATCCATCACTCAGCAGTGCGCTATTAATTGATTACCCTCCGATACTTAAAGTCTATTGGTTAGACCAAGTGACAGAAGCGAAATCGGTCGTTAGATATGTCGCAAGTCATGGTTTTTTCTCGATAGAGAATTACGCTTTGCTGGTGATTCCTGCCACTTTGTATCCACTTTTTAAGCGTAAAAATCACCACTGCACAATTTTGTATCTCATCTTTATGTTCAATTTAGCCCTTGCGATCTTTTGGCAGATTAGAGTCATGAGGTTGTGTTTTGTGCTAGCGGCTCCCCTGCAAGCATACGTGATTCTTCAGTTAGCAGATTACATCCGTTCCTCCATCATAAAAGCGACGGTTATTACTTCTGGAGCACCACTAGCGGTCGCTTTTGTCATTCTAGCGTTGTCGCCAACCGAAGAAATTACAACTACTCTTGATCAAAAGGAGCAATCGCTGAAGATTCATAAGGTGTTAAAAGATAACGATATAAATTCGCACACCATACTTTCAGGGATTGAAACGGGGGCTCCAGTGTTGGCAAAAACGGATAATCGAATTATTGCTGCTCCTTACCATCGAAATATTGTTGGGAACCAATTTCTTATTGAAGTGATGCTAGAGGAAGATCTGAGCTTAGCCGAAAGGAAAATCATAGAGAAAAGCATCGATATCATTGTTATTGGCAATGACCCGCATTTGTTGATTTTAAAGGACTCGGCGAGCGAGGAGGCATTTATCAATAAGCTGTACAGCTCAGATACGCCAACTTGGTTAGATGTTGTGTACGACAATATTGAGAATGGGTACCGAGTGTTTCGAGTCAGGGAGAGTTCATGAAGAATCAAACCATAGCGGTGTTACTCCCGTGCTATAACGAAGCCGGAGCGGTTGGAAAAACGGTGGCTGACTTTCAACGTGCACTACCAAGTGCGACGATTTATGTGTACGACAATAACTCCACTGATGGTACGGTCGAAGAGGCGCTGCAAGCTGGTGCTGTTGTTCGCCATGAGTATCGCCAGGGCAAAGGTGAAGTCGTGCGACGGATGTTCTCAGATATTGATGCTGACATTTATATTATGGCTGATGGTGATGATACCTACGACGCCTCCATTAGCCCTACACTGATTGAACAACTGGTTACTGAACAGCTCGATATGATCATTGGCAGTCGAGAGCGCTCTTCCGAGGCTTATCCTGCAGGACATATTTTGGGTAATAAGATGTTTTCGACTCTGATAAATAAAGGGTTCAATGCTCAATTGAATGATGTTTTCTCTGGCTATCGAGTGATGAGTCGCCGGTTTGTAAAAACGGTTCCTATTTTCAGTGATGGCTTTCAAATTGAGACGGAACTAACCGTTCATGCATTGCACCATAATATGTCGATCAAAGAAGTACCCACTCATTATCACTCAAGGCCTGAAGGCACGGCGAGTAAGCTCAATACATTGAGTGATGGGATCAAAATCCTCTACTTTATTTTGTTCCTGCTACGAGACGTAAAGCCGATGTTTTTTTTCGGTGCTCTGTCGGTGTTGCTTTGCTTTATCTCATTGGGATTAGGGATTCCCGTTATTATCGATTTTATTGATACCGGGCTCGTTGAAAGGGTCCCAACAGCTATTCTGTCTAGTTCAATTGCACTTATCGCGGTGATGTCTTTCTTTTGCGGCTTGATACTCGACAACGTGTCGCGCGGCAGACGAGAGATGAGGATCCTTTCAATATTAAGAAGTCACGATCACAAGCCATCTTAATAGGATTCAGGAATGAGAATAAACAAGGATGAAGACAAGGAGTGGCTCGATTATTTGTCCCGTTTCAGTGATGAATATGACGAGCGAGTCTACGAAAGCAGTACAACAGGCTATGTGATGAGGGCGGGTCATATAGCGTGTGAGAAGTCTTTCAGTAACAGAGAGCATTTCTCGAAGGTGCTAGAAGTGGGTTCAGGAACGGGTGAGCACTTGAGACATGTTCAGCATAGTTTTGACGAGTATACGGTCAGTGATGGCGATTCTGCCGCACTTGAAGTGGCAAAAAGGCAACTCAGTAACACCAGTACTTATGACAAGCTCGTTTTTAATGTAACGAATGCACGAGCGTTAGACTTTGAAAGCAACTGCTTTGATCGTGTTATTGCGACACATATATTGGAACACCTTTATGAGCCTCATCTTGTGATTAAAGAATGGCTTAGGGTATTAAAGCCGGGCGGCACTTTGTCCATTTTGATTCCTACAGACCCAGGTATTGCATGGAAGGTTGGTCGTTATATGACGACAAGAAAACTTGGAGTGAAAAAGGGGTGGAACTACGATTACATTATGGCGAGAGAACATGTTAATCCCTGCAATAATTTGATCGCCTTTTTAAAGTACTATCTCCCTGATAATAAACACTCTTTTTGGCCGTTAAGCCCAATCCCGCTAATTGATTGCAATTTGTTTTTTAACTTCCATGGAATCAAGCCTGCTAGTTAAAGGTTCGACGGCTCCTATCGTTCAGTCGTAAGCAAGAAGTTAGGTATTCACTAACTTCTTGCTTCGGTTAGATCTTTAGTTAACAAAGCCAGTAAGAGCGCCGAATAGCATAAACATGCCGACAAGCCTTACGATTGGCATCTTGACCGTTTTCAGTAGCCACACACCTATGATGATCAGAGCGAAGTCTAAACCGCCACTCACCGCACTTGTGAAGATTGGCTGATACAGAGCCGCAAGTAGTAACCCGACTACCGCTGCATTCACACCGGTAAGTGCACCAGCAACTAATGGTTTACTTGCGATTGCCTGCCAGTTTTTCAATACCCCCAGTAGTAATAAGAAGCCCGGTAAGAACACGGCGATTGTCGCCAAAAAAGCGCCAGTAATTGGTGCCGATGGCATTAATACATAGCCTAGGTATGTCGCTAAGGTAAACATAGGACCAGGTACAGCCTGTGCTGCAGCATAGCCCGTTAGGAACGCATCTTGGGATAGTTGGTCACCAATACCATTCTGCAACAATGGAAGTACCACATGACCGCCACCGAATACTAAGCTGCCAGCTTGATAGAACAGACCAAATACTTCAATACCTTGAGAGTATGCACTGAACAGAGGAAGGCCAACCAACAGCGCAACAAAAATGACGAGCGGTGTTATGGAGATCTTGTGTGTTGATGGAACCGTTTTGATGTCTTGTGAGGTCAAAAACTTGCTGCCAATGATTGCGGCAAATAGAAGTACCAAGATTTGTGGCCAGATCCCAGGAAGCAACAGGAGAACCACGGCAGTCATGACACATAAAGCGGTCGCGACTTTCGATTGGCAAAAGTTTTTGTACATGCCAAATGTGGCATCAGCAACCACCACCACTGCGAGTAGCTTCAAACCGTGAATGATTGAATTAAACAGAGGTGCTTCCAATAGTTGATTGCTCACCAAAGCTAATATCAACATTAAGATGACAGACGGGGAAGTAAAGCCGATAAACGCAGCAATCGCACCTGTTAAGCCTCCTTTCTTGTAGCCAACCGCAAAGCCAACCTGACTTGAACCTGGGCCCGGAAGAAATTGGCTGAGGGCGACAATTTGCCCGTACTCTTCGTCGGACAACCAATTCAGTTTTTCAACAAAGGTTTTACGGAAGTAGCCAATGTGTGCTGCTGGTCCACCGAAGCTAATCCAGCCAAGCCAGAAAAAGGTTTTAAAAATTGAAAGCATGATCGATTCCAGATAAATGTTTAGCGTAATTTAGGTGGAGTTAAACTATGATTCAAATTAATTGTTTTAATTATAACTATGAATGAAATAGGTTCTTCTGGATGGCTGATTTTAACTGGAAAGGTATCGATCTTAACTTATTGATAGCTCTGCAAGCGTTATACAAAACGAACAGTGTAAGTAAAGCGGCTGAGCGCTGTTATGTCAGTCAGTCTGCAATGAGTCATAGCCTTCAACGACTTCGAAAGTTGTTTGATGATCCTCTGTTTGAGCGGGTAGGTAGCAAGATGGAAGCAACGGATAGAGCGATTGAATTATCCAGTACTGTCGATGCCTTGCTCAATACCATTCAATCTGAAGTACTACTCTCTAAATCATTTGATGCAACAACTTACAAAGGCAGTTGGAAGATTGGTCTTACCGATTATGCCGAGCAGATGTTTGCTCCAGTGTTGTTTGATCTCATTAAACAGTCCTCTCCTGATTCTCAAATTGCGTTGTTCAACGTAAATCGATCTAACTATCAGCAAGTCTTTGACGATGCCAAGCTTGATATGACGATAGGCAGCTTTGGTGAGGTACCAAAGCAATATCGAACAAAGCATTTGTATACGGAGCAACATGTTTGTTTACTTGATCAATCGGTTCTATCTATTGAGGAGCCGATGTCGCTAGAACAATTTGTTGCTGTCGAGCACGCGCTTGTTTCCCCTGCAGGGGCTTTAAAGACGGGAGTGGATACTCGTTTAGGTGAACTCGGCTTAAGCCGGAAAGTCGCGATATCTTCCAGTAACTTTTTAACTGTTAAACGACTCATTCGTGGCAGAGAACTATTGTGTATTGTCCCCAAGCTAGTCGCGCGCAAGGATATTGATAGTGAAGAAACCTTACTAGCTGTGAAGCCACCTATTGATGTTCCAGATTTTGATATCCAGCTTGTTTATAGAAAGGCAAAGCATTTAGATGATAAAAATAAACGACTTAGAAAGTTGATTACTAATGCGATCTCATCTGTGATTTCCGAATAGTTTATTGTGTCGGTTAATCGTCAAATTCATATGAATTAATTTTAGAAAAATCCGGTTTATTATAAGAACCCGACTATACTTAATTTACGACTCAAAGCAGTCGTAAAGAATAGGCTTTTTGATTTACCTAAGTAAAAAAATTGGTTATATCCTCATGATATAGCTTAAAAATCTACCAGGCTAAACGGACTTAGTTGGTCTTAAAAGCGCTAGCTCCCCCTAGCGCTTTTTTCTTTTGGTCGAGATAAATTTAGACGTATCAACAACAACCTAAAAAGAGAATCGAGTCCATTTCCTCGCTCGCCAGCGATAGGCCATGATGATTCCACGGAACCACTCGTCCATCGCTATTGCCATCCAAGCCCCTAATACGCCATAACCCCAATGCACGCCAAGCAAGTAGCTCATGGCAACCCCAATGCCCCACATGCTGAGAATACCCATTTTGATCGGGAATTTAATGTCGCCAGCGGCCTTTAGACAAGAGATAAAGATCAGGTTAAATACTCGGCCAGCTTCAAGAATGATGGAACCTGCAATCAGCGCGGCAGTTAGCGCAACGATCTCTGGATCTTGCGTGAACAGATCGAGAATTTCGAAACGGAACACATAAACCATGCAGGTAATCGCAGTTGAGGCGATAAAACCAACCACAAAGTAACGTTGCACGCGCTTGGTGATCTCGTCGATCCAACCCTTGCCAATGTAATAGCCTGTTTGGATTTGGCTGCCTTGACCAATCGCCAGTGCAAACGCAAAAGAGAGGCGAGCGATGTTTTGTGCGTAAGTAAACGCAGCCAGTGAAGAGGTGCCCATCTGCACTACAAAGAAGGTAATGCTGATCTGAGCCATGTTATAAGAGAGCACTTCTCCTGCGTTCATCGAGCCGATCTTAATGATTTTTTGATAGATGGCTTTAGGCACAGATTTAAACTGCTTCACTGGTAGATCTATCCCTTTGCTTCTGACCACACCAATTAAGATCAACATCCCGATCACTTGGCTGATTACAGTCGCGGTCGCAACCCCTTGCACGCCGTATACAGGCAAACCAAAAGGTTGATATAAGGCACAATAGTTGCCGAATACGTTGATGACGCCAGCAATCATGTTGATCACCATTGGTGACTTTGAATAGCCATGACTGCGCAGAATAGTAGTGAGAACCACACCAATGGTTACATTGAAGGTGAGAGCACCACTGATGAATAGGTACTCTTGTGCGTATTGCTCGACTTGAGGTTCGAGTTGATAGAGCGGGATAAAATATTCAGCAACAAGAACGGCAATCACACTCAGTAGCACACCGGCAATAATGGCCAGAATGATGCTCGCTACGCCCACGTGAGCGCTCTCTTGAGTGCGGGAGGCACCGTTGTACTGCGCGATTAAAATCCCTGTACCACTGCTGACCATAGTCGAGACAATGATCAGGAAAAAGGATATCTGAGAAATAACACCAACGGCAGACACGGCTTTGTCCGAGTATCCCGATAACATGAATACATCACTGGTGTTGAGTGCGGTTCTTAAAAGAACTTCGATAAAAATTGGCCAGGTGAGCGCAACGATTCCCATACGTTTGTTTAGGGTGGAATCAGCATTAGGCATTTAGGTTTTCTCAAAAAAGGGGGAGGCGACACTATAGTTTAGCGATTATTTAGTAAACGACTATCAAATTAATGTCCGGAAGGCTAATAAGGATAAATAAAATTCGAATAAGTCTTCAGAACCCAGAGTTTCAGTGAGAGTGATGAAACTTTTGAGCGGGATTTCATAGCATGAGCACTCTTTGTTTTTTGTGAGTAAAAGCTTGCGAGTGTTAGCGGACTACAGCAAAAGGGTCATGATAGGCCAAATAGTCTAAATACTTGTTTTTTTGTATTACTTGGCTTCAAATGTAAAAAAGGCACTCAGCGATATACTGAGTGCCAAAGCCTGAAATTTATGAGGTTATGTTTTCATTGAATTCCAGAAGACAGGTATAGGTTTTGATTTACTCTGCGTCAGTAAAGAAATCGTTGTAAAGCATGTATAAGTGAGCCGCACTCCAAGAGAAGTTTGGTGCGCCTTGTTGTTCACCATTTAGTGGGTTGTAGTTCTCACGGATAGGACCGTCTTGAACTAACCCATCTGCATGGTCAAAGAACGCGCCTGCCATTTCAATCGCATCATCACGGTAGCCGTAGCTGTCCATGCCTTTAAGGCCGAAGTAGAACTGGTCTACCCATACGCGTCCACGCCAGTAAATATCTGGGCCAAATGCTGGGCTAGAAAGCGCTGCCGTACCCAGCGGAACGTAGGTGTTGAACTCTGAGGTATCTTTCATCACAGAAACAACCGCATCAGCGTGATCTTGCGTTGCTGCGCCATTGAACAGTGGTGACCACCCTTCAGGGCCTTTACCACGTTCTACAATCGGTTTACCTGCACAGCCATTGGCTAGTGGTTTGTCTTCAATGCGAATGTCGTAGAAGAAGTTAGTGCCTTCGTCGAACATACAAGTGTTGATGTAGTTCGATAGGTGTTCTGCTTTTTCACGGAACTCTTTTGCTTCTGCGTCTTTACCTAGAATGTCAGCCATTTCTGCTAGGTACTTGTTATCGCTGTACATGTAGCTTGCTTGGTCGACAGATTCTTGCAGTAGCGAGTAGCCTAGCAGTGTGCCGTCTTCAGCGCGGTTTTGAGCGAACTCAACATCCCAATCGCTGCGCTTACCACCGTTTGCAACGTATGCGTCTAGCTGGTCTTTATCAATGAAGCCAAATGCGGCTGCATCGTCACGGCCTGATTCCCAAGATGCAGCCGTTTGTGCGGGGCTCTCGATGTAATCGTAGTTGCCTTCTGCTACCACTTTATCCAGTGCTGCTTGTCCTACGACTGTTTCGTGCTTATCGCCACGAACCACGGTGAAGTACATTTCACCTTCAGGTGTGTTGTGTGCTTTGTCACGAGCAGCGCCATACTCTGGAACGCCATTGCCGTTGTTGTCACGGTTGCGTAGCCACCAATCATGGTATGCCACTAGTTTTGGATACATCTCTTGTAGCCAAGCTTCGTCGCTGGTGGTTTTGTAGACTTCCATTACTGCCCATGCTGCTAGGCTTGGTTTGGTATTACGTTCATTCCAGTTACCGCCATCGCCGCCACGTTCTGGACTTAGGTTGTAAGCGAGTAGATCGGGCACGTAACCTTCATCCCAAGGACGAACGGCATCGTCAGCCTGAATTTGGTAAGCGAACATCGCGCGGATGTTATCTTTCGCTACATCTGGGTTGAAGTGAGCCATTGCGTAGGCTTGCTTCCATGTGTCCCAAGGCCAAGTTTGGTTGCCCGAGAACCAACGCGCCGTCACGGATGGTGTCACAGAGTCAAACTCCATCGCACCTGCAGCGCCACGCCAGTTACCGTTTAGGGTTTCCATCGCTTTAACCGCAACACGCTCTTGCTCTGGTGTCGCGTTCGGGTTGGTTAAACCCATCTCAAGATAGCCTTCCCAACGTTCTGCTGATGCCGCTAAGAAGTCGGTAGGGTTTGCCATGATCTTTTTGATTTCAGGCTGTTCCGCTTGCGCTTCTTCTGCCGTTAGAACATGCGAGTATGTGGTGTAGATAGTCGTCGATGCTTCAATGTTTGCCGTTGAAGTAAACGCTAAACCATCAACCGTGGTTTTCGTTGGAATCGACTTGTGAACTTGGTACTCAGACTCACCAGAAGTCAGTAGATCCCAAGTTGAACGCACCTTACCAAAGGTTACTTTTAGGCCATCGTCAGTTGCGACGATTTGACGGTCATACTCAGGGTACGTCTCGGCAATGGTTTTGTCGGTTTGCGCGACGCCTTCTTTGGCGTGGGTCTTTTCTAGTAGTTCACCATCCCACACTAATTCAACCGGCGAGTCAGTGGTGATTTTAGTTTCTAGTAGAGAGGTACGGTTTGAAGCAAAACGCATCGTCATTTCTACAGTCACATCGTCAGATTTTAGTGTCTGAACCAATGCGCCCGGTAGGCTGTAAGCTTCCATAGTGAAAGCCACTTTTTTGCCATCTTTGAACACGCTTAGGCGGTCGAAGTTATCAGCCATGAAGTTGATGTATTCTTCGGTAAGCAGTGCTGTACCTGGGAATCCGCCCATGCCTTCTGCACTGTCTGGCAGTAGGTGACCGTGCCATGCGCCTAGGTCGAAGAATGGGTTAAAGCGTTGGTGGTCATCGAAGTCGTAATCTCGCATGTATTCTGGCGAGCCAGTACGGTCGATAACGTTCTTAAACTCGTTGGCTTGCAGTTGCTCAGCATCAGAACTTGAGCCAGAGATGGAATTTGATGCACAACCAGTAACGACAAGGGCTGCACCGATAGCGAGAGCTGCGAATGATTTATTCAGTTTCATGATCAATTCCTGTTATTACCAGTAGAAGTATTGCATTGCGAACACCTGAGCGTCGCCGATTTCAGTGTCGCTGCCTACGCCAAAGCGGCTATCGAAAGCTGTCGCAAATGTGCCGTTGCCGTATTCGTACCAAACGCCCGCGTTGATGTAAGAGGTGATCTCTTTGTCGCCGTTGTCACCATCAAAGTTTGCGTAGTTGTAGGCTGCTGAAAGGTAAACGCCCTGAGCCGCTTCGTACCAAGCACTGGTTTGAATACCGGATTCGCTGCCAAATGATTCTTGGTTGCCTTTATCTGTGTCGTGCCAAATACGAGTCGCAAAGTTTTTGTATTCAGCACCCAATAGCAATAGTTCACCGCCATCGTTGTTACGCACTTCACCACCACCCATTAGGGTTAAGTCGTCGGTCAGTTCGTATTGGAGGTAACCGTTGACCATGGCGTTCTTATCTTTCCATTGGTCTGCAAAGTTGTCGTATTTACCGAAGTGAATGAGAGCATCGTCTTCAGAGAAGTCAGACTCTGGCGCGAATGAAACACTGTAGCGAAGTTTGCCTTCTAGGTTTTGAATCTTCACACCAACGTGAACATCACGGGTGTTTGAGATTGCGTAGCCGTACTCGACTGTTGGGTCACCCCACCATTGAACGTCATCCAGTGACGAGTCCATACGACCGACAATAAATTCTGTTTTTTCGTCGGTGCGGTAGCCAGCGTAAAAGCGGTTAAAACCACCTTCGAAGCCGCCCCAACCGTGGCCTGTCGCCCAAGCATTACCTTCGTCATCGGCCTGTACTGTCCAGCCTTCCATGTAAGCTAAACCAAACCAATTGCCATGCTCGATAGCTAAACCCGCTTCAATGTAAGTGCCGTCTGCGTAGCGGCCCTTATCATCACCTTCTAGTGCCACGTGACCACCAAGGCCAAGCTCACCATAAAAGTTAAATAGGGTTTCAGTTTCTGTTTTAGGAGGCTGAGTATCACTGTGGTTTGCTGCGGACTCTTCCGCGTGGGCAGTGGTACTTAGGGCAGCAAGAATACAGCTTGTAATAAGAGTGGTTTTAGTAAAACTACTTTTCATTTTAATCACTTCTGTGTCGGGTTATAAATGAAGGTTCGCAAGCAGTTCTGACTTCTAATATGGGGTGCTCTTCAAGGCGTATTGGTCAGGTTACTTACGATCGCAAAACCGATATTAATGATAATTTTGGTGTTTAAAATTAATTCAGTTTAAAAGTGTGATCTGTTTTTAGTAAATATTTACTTTGTTTTTATTTTGACTTTCAGTTGAATTTGCAGAGGTATGGCTAGGGTTGTAAGTATTCGGGAGGTGAATTGTTTGATGGGTGGTTAGATTGTTGGTTCGAATGTTTTGATTCTTGAATGGCTTTGATTTAATCGAGATGGTTAGTGGAAATGTACCGACAAATAAAAAGGCACTCACCAAATGCGAGTGCCTGAAGTTTAAATGTAAGTGCCTTAAGCTTTCAATCAGAGTATAGGGTAAAGCTAAGCGTTCGCCGGTTCAGGCTTTGCTTCTAGTTTTTTCTCTTCTGGAGATAAGCTTTTCTCGTATTGACCGTACTTCCACCATGCGTAGCCAAGGAAGATCACGATACCGCCCACGTTGTAGAAGATGATGGTCATGATGTCTGCGCCTGTTGGGAAGGTAGAAGCGAAGAAACCAACGGTGAAGATAGCGATAAGAATCGACACAGCAGTAATACCGACCGTACGAGAACCCATGCGGAAATCACGAGGAAGGTGGTCCAGTTTCACGCGCAGGTGAAGGTAAGCAATCATGATGAACAGTGGCGGTAACATAGAAGCTGCTGCAGTCATGTTGATGATGGTGCTCATCAAGTCTTGCACTGTGTCAGACGCCAACGTTGGGATGAACATCAGTGGAATCACGATGAAGAACTGAACCCAAGCCGCACGCTCTGGAACGCCTTGTTTGTTTAGAGCGACCGTTTTCTCACCGAAGATACCTTTAGGGATTTCAGAGAAGAAAATCTTAACGGGTGTTGCCGTCCACATCAGCAGAGAGCCCAGCATCGCCGTGAATGAAACCACACCAACGAAACGGTTCATCAAGATTTCAGACAGGCCAAAGTGTCTTGCTAGCCCTTCAAATACCTGAACTGAGCCGCCTGTGAATTTAAGCTCTTCACGCGAAACAAACACGTTTGCTAACACAGATCCTACCGAGTAAAGCGCACCGATGAAGATACCGGCAATGATGATGACTTTAACGAAAGATTTGTGACCGCCTTTGATGTCGTTAACGTAAACCGCGACCGATTCTGCACCGCCTGCCGCCATGAAGATCCAAGTGATTACGCCAAGGAATGCCCAGTTGAAGCTTGGTGTCATGGCTTCAATGGTGATTGGGTCAGCTGGCTCGATACCGCCTACCAAAGCACCGCCAGATAGCAAGATGTAAGACATCGTTAGCAGCAGCATCAGTGATGATGTTAGTGAGGTGATAGGGCCCAGTAATTTCGCACCGTTATTCGAGATATGAGTCGCGACCGCAAACAAAATAGTACTTAGAATTGCGGTGGTTATTGGCGTGAATATGTACTCAAAACCTAAGAACGCATACGACGCGTAAGCGATGATTCTAGGGAGCAGAGAGGTGAAGAAGAACAGGTTAACAAACCAGTAGGTGTAAGCTGAAATAAACGCCCAGCGGCCGCCTAGAGAGCTTTTAACCCAAGAGTAAACACCCGCTTCAGAGTCTTTATTCAGTGACACAAACTCTGCAACGATCAAACAAAATGGCACAAAGTAAAAGATGGTTGCTAGAAAGAACATCGGAGCCGAGGAAAGACCGATCTCGATGTTGTTATTAATGATGTTATTGAAGCTGTATACCGCCGCGAAGGTCATAGACAGTAGGGCAAATTTGCCTATCGTACTGCGTTTATTTTCGGACATGATGTTCTCCGGTGAATCACGTTGATGATCGTTATAACTTGGTCCTAGAGAGGGAAGCTCTAGGCCGCACTTTTATTGTTATGTTGGTTTGGCAAACACCCGCTTTGTTTTGTCAGGGTTGGCTCATTGTTGTTTTTATAGATTTACGATCGGACTTCTTTGGGATTTTTTTCTTTGGTATTTCAGTAAACTTATTACCAAAACAAAGAGTTAAAGATTAAGAAGTTCATTGAAGAGATTGCTTGTTTCATGAGCGACGATTTATAAGGCGTGTAGGGGCTTTTTTTGTCGCTTTCTTTATATGAATCAGTTTGTCTCTTCAGCAAGAAGATTAAAGATTAAGCGGCGGGAAGTTAATCGAAATTGATCAAATATGTGACCTTGAGTAAATAAATTTAGTTAATGTTTTACCTTGGTTTTTATTTGAGTTTTATTACCTATTAATTGGTGTTTTTCGTGAACTGAAACCTTGACGGAACGCCGTTTTTATTCTTGGGGTTTTTGTTTTAATTATCTGATTTAAAACAAAAAAAAGCGCCAATTAAGGCGCTTTTAACTAGATGTATAGATTCTGGATTACGACTGCTTAGCCGTTTCTAGCTTTGCTTCTTTACTTGCTTGCTTCTTTTCAAAGCGAGAGATCCACCACCATGCGATACCAGAGAATACCGCTGTCATGAAGACGTTGATAAAGAAGGCTTGAACAAGGTCAACACCTGTCGGGAATGCCGATGCTGTCATGCTCACAATGAAGATACCAATCAGTACCGATACTACTGCCATACCTTGAACTCGAGTACCCATGCGGAAATCACGCGGTGTGTCGTCGTGTTTCAAGCGGAATACAAAGTAGGCCACCATGATGAAGATTGGCGGTAGCATTGCGGTACCTGCTGTTAGATTGATTGCTGTATTCATCATGTCTTGTACAGATTCAGAGCCGAAGCCGTTCACCACAAGCATCACGAATACGAACGCAAACTGCCACCATGCTGCACGAACTGGAACACCATGTTCGTTTAGCTCTGTTGTTTTTTCACCGTAAACGCCTTTCGGAATTTCAGAGAAG
Source organism: Vibrio sp. AIC-3 (assembly GCF_013114515.1). Taxonomy (NCBI): domain Bacteria; kingdom Pseudomonadati; phylum Pseudomonadota; class Gammaproteobacteria; order Vibrionales; family Vibrionaceae; genus Vibrio; species Vibrio sp. AIC-3. The sequence continues at coordinate 48,994 of NZ_VTXG01000006.1, forward strand.
TGGATTTTAACTGGTGCTGCTGTCCACATCATCATTGAGCCAAACATAGCAACGAACAGAACGATACCAACGAAGCGACCCGTCATAGATTCAGAGATGCTGAAGAACTGAGCCATACCAGTGAAGATTTCAACCATACCACCTGCATACGTTAGATCTTCACGAGCAACGAACACGTTTACCAGTAGTGAGCCAATGGCGTACATAGAACCGATAGCGATACCCGCGCCAATGATTACTTTAATGAAAGACTTATGGCCACCTTTCACATCGTTTAGGTAAGCGGCTGCGGTTTCTGCACCACCGGCTGCTTGGAAGATCCAACACATGATACCTAGCGTTGCCCAGTTGATGGTCGGTGTCATTGCTTCAAGCGTGATTGGTTCTACTGGCTCATGGTTGCCGCCCAGTGCCATTAGTGCACCGATAACGTAGATTGCAAACAGAGCGAATACACCGTAGGCCACGATCTCGGCAATCTTACCTAGCCAGCTCGCGCCTTTGGTTGAGATGTGAGTTGCTGCAGCAAACAGAGCAATCGAGATAGCCGATGTGACGACTGGCGAGAAGGCGTATTCATAGCCCAACATCGCGTAAGACGCATAGGCGATTACGTTTGGTAGCAGGGATACAAACCAGAAAAGGTTTACGAACCAGTATAGGAAGGAACCTAGGTAGGCTGCTTTTGAGCCTAGTGGTTTTTTTAGCCAGTCATACATGCCTGACTCAGAATTTTTATTTGCTGATACGAATTCAGCAATGATGAACACGAACGGAATGAAGTAAATAAGGGTCGCGAGCAAAAAGATAGGGGCTGAACTCAATCCCAATTCGATGTTGTTGTTTACAATGTTGCGAACGTTAAATACCGCTGCAAATGTCATGGAGAGTAGGGCAAATTTGCCTAACTTACCGCGTACAGATTCAGACATAGTGTCCTCCGAGGAATCACGTAATTATAGTCGTTATTTCTCAATGCTTCCTTGTAGGGAGGAAGCATTGAGGCTTTGTTCAGCATGTTGGAGCCTTGAACGGCAAGGCTCGATACATACTGTTAATAGATAGCGTTATTGTTTATTTATTGAGGAAGTAACCGTCTTCAATGGTCACTTTCAGTACCACTTTTCGAACTCGGTTATCACCGTGGAAACGGTAAGCCTGATTGTTGTCAAAGATCGCCACTTGGCCTTCAGCTAGCTCACGAGTTTCACCGTTCCCCATTAGGTGTTCGCGGTCGGTTTCATCGCTATAAGCTTGGATCTGCTCTAGCTCTGATTTCGCTGCGAATTCAACCGTTTCACGGCCTTCTAGGTAGTAGTGCACGTCGAAGTAACGACGATTACCGGTGAAGTTTTCTGTGTTACGAGCCACACCGTCTTCAATCATGTAAGCCAGTGAATCACCAATTGAATACATCACGCCATCTTTGATGTTTCCGATGTTTTCAATCGCTTCTACACAGCGTTGCCATTTACGACCATCGCGGTAGACGACTTTAAATTGTTCTAAGTTCTCTAAAACGATCATCGCTTATGCCTCGTTCAGTTGTGGTTGAGCTTTTGGTGCATTCACCGTAAAAAACTCATCGCCAAAGTTGTGATTGATTAGGTGCTGCGCATCGCAATCGCCTGCTTGGAATGGAATCAGAGTTAAACCGTAGCGGAACTCGTCCATGTAAACGCGGTAAGAATCGAGCACTTCGCTGCCCCAAGAGTTAGAGCCTAAGCCCATCACTTGGTGATCTAGGTTTAACGTGATGTAACCGCTTTTCTCTAGCTCAATGGTGTGTTGTGCTTGGTGCAGGTTTTGGTTGGTGTAGAACCATGCGCTGAAGTTGATTTCTTGCTGTGGTTTTACTGCAATACCATTACCCGCGCGGCTTGAAAGCGCAGCCCAACGAACGTGTTGGCGGTTGCCGTTGTTCTGTGGGAACGGGTAGTTCTCGAACATGTCTGCAACGGTTGATTGGTACACATCAATCATGTTGGCTTGCTTGCTGTCTTGGTAGTTCTCTTCAGGGCCGCGTCCGTAATATTGGACTTGGTCGAAGTCGCCGTTGATGCCCATATCAAAACCAATCACAGGAATTACATGAGGGTACTCACCGTAACGTTCGCCGCTTAGCTCAACGTTCAATTGGCCTTCAGCATTAACTTGGTAGCGATATTCACAACGCATGCCGAAATCGAATACTGGTGGAGCAATGATGCTGGTGGTGGTGATCTCTACCTTGCCATTTACCTGTTCAACGTTAACGCATTCAAGGTCAATGCTACGGAAGTGCTCCTGCATAATTTGCAAGTGTGCAGGCTCCCAGTAACCATCGTGCTCTTGTTTATGGTTATCGATCATTGGCTTGAAGAAGTTGATTCGTGGTTCTGACTTAATCATCTCTTCGCCATTGACCAACCATGACGTCAGCTTGCCGTTCACTTTCGAGAAGTTCAGTGCGAAGTTGTGGCCTTTGATTAGGTAAGCTAAACGAGACTCTTCCACATTCAGTGCTGTCGCATTGTTGTTAGTGAAGGCTTCTAGCTGTGCTGTGTTCTCTTTCACTTGGAATTGATACACCGCGATGTCGTGGTTCGCTTCGCTGTAAGGCGTACGAGAATCCTTGCGCACGGTAAAATTCACAAACACTTCGCGCTCATCAAGTTGTGGCAAGTTAAGTGTCAGTTCACGGCTCGAGTTTTCTGCCAGTTCTTCAATCTTGATGTGTTGCACAGCAATGGTTTCACCTTCAGCACGGATTTCCGCAGTGATGGTGTAGTCATCGATGTTTGAGAACCAAAGTTTGTTGTCTACTGTGAAGGTGCCGTCTTCAGCATTGAAGTCACGGATCTTCACTGGTGCGATAACCTGCTTGTACTCTTTTAAGCCTGGCCCCGGTGTTTGGTCTGGGTAGATCAAACCGTCCATGCAGAAGTTGTAGTTGTTCGGGTAGTCACCGTAGTCACCGCCGTACTTATAGAACTCAGTACCCGCTTCATCACGCGCTAGAATGCCGTGGTCACACCATTCCCAAACGTAGTGACCTTGAATTGCATCGTGCTTGTAGAACACGTTTTGGTATTCGGTTAAGCCACCTGGGCCATTACCCATTGCGTGTGCGTATTCACAGATAATGCGTGGTTTTTCGTGTGGGAATTCACCGAAGGCATTCATCAGTTGAGCACGTGAGTACATGGTTGAAATGATGTCGACCACTTCAGCATCGCGGTCTTCTTCATAGTGAACCAAGCGGGTGTCATCAATCGCTTTTGCCGCATCGTACATAGAGCGGATATTGCAGCCGTAGCCTGATTCGTTACCTAAAGACCACATGATGATAGAAGGGTGGTTCTTTTGAGCGTGGATATGACGTTCGATACGTTCAACAAACACCGCTTCCCATGCTGCATCGTTAGTGATGCGGCTTAGGTCGCCAACGTTAGCAAAGCCGTGAGTTTCGACATCGGTTTCACCCATCACGAACAGGCCGTAGATGTCACACAGTTCGTAGAAACGTGGGTCATTCGGGTAGTGCGCAGTACGTACTGAGTTGATGTTGTGTTGCTTCATCAACACCAAGTCTTTCTCAACGCGATCCATGCCCACAGCACGACCTTTCAGGTGGTCGTTGTCGTGACGGTTTACACCATGCAGCATCACGTATTTGTTGTTGATGTAGAACAGACCATCGCGAACTTTAATGTCTCGGAAACCAACGCGCTGTGGAATCACTTCTAGCACTTCGCCGTCTGTGTCTTTTAGCGTCAGCAACAGTTGGTAAAGGTATGGGTTTTCAGCATTCCATTGAACAGGGTTCACGACATCGATAGAGAATTGAGTGTTCGCATTGCCGCCAGTCTGTTGGTTAGGAACAGTTAAGTTATCTACTGAGCCTTGGGAGATAACTTGGCTGCCATCAAGCAATGCGTACTCAAGAGTTGCGTTAGTCGCTGCTGCTAGGTTTTCTAGAGCAACGTTGCACGAAAGGGTCGCGCTTTGGTAAGCGTCGTCAAAATCAGTACGAACCATTAGGTCTTGAACGTGAAGTTGTTCTTTACCAACAAGGTAAACATCACGGAAGATGCCGCCTGCCCACCACATGTCTTGGTCTTCAATATAGGTGGAATCGGCCCACTGCATCACGCGAATAGAAAGTAGGTTGTTGCCCGCTTTTACGTGGCTAGAGATATCGAATTCAGCGGTTAGGCGGCTGCCCTTGCTGAAACCAACGTACTCACCATTTACGTAAACTTCGAAGTAGGTCTCTACGCCATCGAATTTAATAATGGTTTGTTTCTCGTTCCAGCTGTCGCCAAGGAAGAACGAACGTTGGTATGCGCCTGTCGGGTTATCTGACGGTACGAAAGGTACATCAATTGGGAATGGGAAACCTTCATCTGTGTACTGAAGATCGCCGTGGCCTTCCATCTGCCACATATTTGGCACCGTAATGTGGCCCCAATCGCTCATCTCTTGAGAGTAAAACTCTTCAGGAACCAAGAGCGGGTTAGTGAAGTAGCTGAAATTCCATTGACCACTTAGTAGTTGGAAGTGGCTGCTTAGTTCACGTTGAAATGTTTTAGCGGTTTTTTCTGATGCGTATGAGAAGAAGTAAGCACGTGGTGCCATACGGTTCTCATGTAAGTTCAGGAAGTTTTCCCAGTTGTTCACGTTGCCTCTCTCTCGGTCTGAATGCAGTTTGCTGACCGACGTTCTTATTCGTAATTGGGTCGTAGTGAATACGAGTATTTTTGGATTGAGGTGATTATTAGTAAAAGTTTTACTAAATGAAAATGGTGAAAACGTTTTACTTTAACTTCATCACGTTTTTTATGGTCTTTTTACGGTGCTGTGTGATCCACTTAAAAGAATGCTATCGGCTGATTTATGTAGCAGATTAAAGAGGGGGATACGTGGAGATTGATGTATGTGACGGGCACAAAAAAGGCCACCTTCAACAAAGGTAGCCTTTATTTATCTACTTGATATATTTAATTATTTTGTTGTATAGCGCAGCTTGAGTTTGCTTGGTACATAGACACGTAGTGGGATGGTTCGGCCGTCGCGTACTTTCTCAATCAGCAGATTAACGCCTTGAATTCCCATCAATTCAGAGTGAATACGAACAGTTGATAAAGATGGGAAGGTAAATTTAGCTGTTGGGATGTCGTTTACACTGATCAGCGCAATATCTTCAGGGATGTTTAATCCGTGCTCATGAACTGCTCGTAAAACGCCAATTGCGATGGAATCTGACGCAATAAACATGGCTTTAGGGTAGTCGCCCGTCGCGAGCATCTGTTTTGCAAGCTTGTAACCTGATGAGCTAGAGAAGTCACCACGGTAGATGTCTTGCTCACTGACAACGTTCTTGAGGCCACCATATTCAGCAAAAGCGACTTCACGAATATCAGGGGTATTGACGTCGTCTTGGCCACCAATAAAGCCGATGCGCTCATAGCCTTGGTTGATAAAGAAGTTGGTGATCTCTTTGCTGATCAAAGCCAGGTCGATATCGACAGAGTCATAAGGTTCTGAGTGATCGGTAAAATCGACATAACAGATATTATCGCTCAGCTTTTTAGCTTGCTCGATAACCTCTGGTGTCATTCTACCCACCAACAAAACACCTGTGATTGGTGCTGAATTGATCTGTATTTTACTTTCATAACAGTTGGTTAGCTTAACTTCCATCTTTTCACATTGGGTTTCAATCCCGTGGCGAATCGATAGATAGTAAGGGTCGTTAACTTCCGCTTCTTGCTTGTAGTTATACAGTGCTAGGAAGTGATGGTTTTGTTTTTTACTGCTAACGGTTTTTCGTGAGCTGCTGGTTTTGTATTCCAACTTCTCTGCAATTTCAAAGATACGCCTTTTGGTCTCTTCCTTGACGCTTAATGTTGGATCTTCATTGAGAACCCTTGAAACTGTAGCCAATGATACATTCGCTTCAGTCGCGATATCTTTTAACGTTGCCATACTCACTTCCTGTTATTGGAACATTGCGCTGCTTTGAAATTGGTATTTAGTAAAAAAGCAATGCACCTCTTTATTCTACAGACCTATTGTAATCAAACTGGACGTCATTGCATTAACTTTTAGTAAAATAAATGCTCAACTCATCTGTGATGTCTCAAATCTAACTGTCTATAATTATCTTATTAAAATTCAATGAATTAGAGGTTAATAGCTATACGTTCTCTCTATGTCATGATCAGTTCCAATGATGAAAGTTGGTGTAAACGTTTACACTTCGTGGTTTTGATCACAGAATTATAGTCAAAATGGCTGCTACTATTTCTGACATACGGTGCTACTGAGCTGAATGTCAGTTCGAGTTAGCCCACGAATGACGACAAAGAGAGGTTGATTGTGAAAGTACTGGTTACGGGCGGCATGGGTTACATCGGAAGTCATACATGCATTCAAATGATACAGGCAGGTATGGAGCCGATCATTGTTGATAACCTTTGCAACAGCAAAGAGCTAGTGCTGAAACGAATCGAATCGTTAACTGGCAAGCGACCAACGTTTTATCTTGGCGACATTCGTGACCAATCTTTTTTAGATCGCGTGTTTTCAGAAAATGATATCCAAGCGGTGATTCACTTTGCTGGCCTGAAAGCGGTAGGGGAGTCGGTGGCTAAGCCTTTGGAATATTACGATAACAACGTCAATGGTTCACTGGTGTTAGCTCGAAGCATGAAGAAAGCGGGCGTGAAAAGCATCGTATTTAGTTCTTCGGCTACCGTTTACGGTGACCCGGACGTAGTGCCGATTACTGAAACTTCACCAACAGGCGCGACAACTAACCCTTATGGTCGCAGCAAATATATGGTGGAAGAGTGCTTGAGCGATCTGTTCAACGCGGAGAACGACTGGAGCGTGACGTTACTGCGCTACTTTAACCCAGTTGGCGCACATCCATCGGGCACTATGGGTGAAGACCCACAAGGTATCCCAAACAATCTGATGCCGTTTATTGCTCAAGTAGCGGTAGGTCGTCGCGACAAATTGGCTGTTTTTGGAAACGATTACCCAACAGTCGATGGCACAGGCGTTCGCGACTATATTCATGTTATGGATTTAGCGGACGGACACGTAGCCGCATTGAAAGCGGTTGGCAAGAAGGCGGGTTTACACATTTACAACCTAGGCACGGGCAAAGGCTCAAGCGTACTCGAGATGGTTGAAGCCTTCGCACAAGCATCGGGTAAGCCGGTTCCTTATGAGCTTTGCCCACGCCGCGCTGGTGATATTGCTGAATGTTGGGCAAGCACTGAAAAAGCAGAACGCGAACTTGGCTGGAAAGCGACTCGCAGCGTGATGGAAATGACGGCAGATACGTGGAACTGGCAGTCGAATAACCCGAACGGTTATTCCCCTTCGTAATTGAAGCCGCAGCTTTGTTAGCTGCGCTCACCAATTCCAATCACATAGAAGATCTATGCTCATGGATATTGGAAAGCTTGCTGCCTAGCTGCAACTCCAATTTCATTGGGGAATGCAGAGATAAGAAAAGAGAGATTCCAGATATCTCGTACCTCGATTCTGGAATGACGGATGAGCATAAGGCTATGAAGTGGTTGCCTTTGCACAAATAGCATAACGAGATTACACATCATTCCCTACAGCGAGGCACGAGCGTGATAGGGAATCTCCTTGTAGAAGAATTATTCGTTTTGGTTAATGAACCAGAGCACACAATTTAAGAGCAATGTAAGTATGTCAAAAGTTGAATTTAACCCAGTAGACCACCCGCACCGTCGTTATAACCCATTAACTGGTCAGTGGATCTTAGTCTCGCCACATCGTGCGAAACGTCCATGGAGTGGTCAAGATGAAAAGCCATCCACTGCGCAACTGCCTGCGTACGACAAAGAGTGCTTCCTTTGTCCAACCAACACGCGTATCTCGGGTGATGAAAACCCTGATTATGACGGCACTTACGTGTTCAGTAACGATTTCGCGGCGTTGATGCCTGATTCGCCTGACGCTCCAGAGTCTGATAACCCTCTATTCAAGACTCAAGGTGTTCGCGGGTTGAGCCGCGTGATCTGTTTTTCTCCGGACCACAGCAAAACGCTGCCGGAGCTTCCGGTAAACAAGATCCGTGGTGTTATCGATACCTGGAATGAACAGATTGAAGAACTAGGTAAAGACTACCTGTGGGTTCAAGCTTTTGAAAACAAAGGCGAGACTATGGGCTGCTCGCAACCACATCCGCACGGTCAAATCTGGGCAAATAGTTTTTTACCTAACGAGATTGAACGTAAAGAAAAATTGCTAAAAGAGTACTTCGAGCAACAAGGTTCAAACCTATTAGTGGATTACGTTGAAGCTGAAATGAAAGACGGCTCTCGCACTGTGGTTGAAACCGAACATTGGATTGCTGTGGTGCCTTACTGGGCGGCGTGGCCATTTGAAACTATGTTACTACCAAAAACGCACATTCGCCGTATGAGCGAACTGACTGACGAGCAGCGTGATGATTTAGCGGTTGCGATTAAGAAGCTGACTAGCCGCTACGATAACTTGTTTCAGTGTTCATTTCCTTACTCAATGGGCTGGCACTACGCGCCGTTCTTCGAAGAAGGTACGGACATCGATCACTGGCAGTTGCATGCATTGTTCTACCCACCACTATTACGCAGTGCTTCGGTTCGTAAGTTCATGGTCGGCTACGAAATGTTGGCTGAATCTCAACGTGATTTAACCGCAGAACAAGCGGCACAGCGTCTGCGCGACTTGAGTGACGTGCATTACAAAGAGCAGTAATACGTTACTTCGTAGATAACAAGCAAGATCCCCGATATCTCGTCCCTCGATTCTGGAATGACGACAGGTGAGAAGCCCACAAGTGTAAGAGCTTAGAAGCTTAAAAGTTTAGTCGCAGATGTTGTCATTCCCTACCTGAGGTGCGAACGAGATAGGGAGTCTAAAAGAATTAAAGTGGTGCCGTGAAGGGGCCATAACCAATTGAACAAAGAGTTTAACCAGAGAGTTTACTTATGTCTGACCTAATCCAAAACGTGAAAGCATCTTTTGAGCAAGTCCTTGGTTACCAAGCGACTCATATTATCCAAGCACCAGGTCGTGTGAACCTGATCGGCGAGCACACTGACTACAACGATGGTTTTGTTCTACCGTGTGCCATTAACTACCAAACGGTAGTCGCCGCGGCTAAGCGTGACGACAACATTGTTCGCGTAGTATCAGTGGACTACGGTAATGCAGTCGATGAGTTCGATTTAACTCAAGAGATCACATTCCAACAAGACAAGATGTGGGCTAACTACATTCGTGGTGTGGTGAAGTGCTTAAAAGGTCGCGGCTTTGAATTTACAGGTGCAGACATCTCTGTAACGGGCAACGTGCCTCAAGGTGCAGGTTTAAGTTCTTCTGCGGCGCTGGAAGTGGTGATTGGTCAAACATTCAAGGTGCTTTATAACCTAGAGATCAGCCAAGCTGAAGTGGCGCTAAATGGTCAGCAGGCCGAAAACGAATTTGTGGGCTGTAACTGCGGCATCATGGACCAAATGATCTCTGCAGAAGGTCGCGCAAACCACGCGATGCTTTTGGATTGTCGTAGCCTAGAGACTCAAGCGGTTTCAATGCCAGAAGATATGGCTGTGGTTATCATTAACTCAAACAAGAAACGCGGCTTAGTCGACAGCGAATACAACACACGTCGTGAACAGTGTGAAGAAGCGGCGCGCATCTTTGGTGTTCCGGCACTTCGTGATGTGACCATTGAGCAATTCAAAGCGAAAGAGTCTGAATTGGATGAAATGGTCGCGAAACGTGCTCGTCACGTGATTACTGAAAATGACCGTACTGTTGAAGCGGCTCAAGCTCTACGCACTCATGATATGAAGCGTATGGGCGAGTTGATGGCTGAATCGCATGCATCAATGCGTGATGATTTTGAAATCACGGTGAAAGAGATTGATGCGCTGGTTGATATGGTCAAAGAAGTGATCGGTGAACAAGGTGGCGTGCGTATGACTGGCGGTGGTTTCGGTGGTTGTATTGTGGCATTGGTTCCACCTGCATTGGTTGATGAAATCAAAACAACCGTTGAACAGAAATATCAAGCGGCGACGGGGCTAAAAGAATCTATTTATGTGTGCCAAGCGAAAGACGGAGCAGGCTTAGTTGAAGTAATCTAACGGCTTCGAGACTTAATATAGAGCTTACCAAGTAAAAAGATCATGGTAGGCCAAATGCTAAAGCCTTTACTTCAGGTAGAGGCTTTTTACTGGCACTAGAAGGAATTTAGAATGACACAAGAGCAAAACCTGCATCAATCCATGACGCAGACTCCTGCCTATGATGGCCAACCCGCTCAGTTAGTGACGCTATCAAATACGCATGGCATGCAAGTGACATTCATGGATATTGGTGCAACATGGTTGAGCTGTATCCTGCCAGTAAAAGGAAACAAAAGAGAAGTGTTGTTGGGTGTTAACTCAATGGAGAACTTCGATAAACAAGCCAGCTATATGGGCACAACTGTTGGCCGTTATGCTAACCGCATTGCTAATGGTCGTTTCAAAATTGATGGTCAGAATTACAAGCTGGAAACCAACCAAGCGGGCAATACCTTACATGGTGGCCCGAACGGATTTGATAAACGCCGTTGGAATATTGCCGAGCAAACCGAAACGTCAGTGGTGTTTACTCTTGAGTCTGCTGATGGCGACCAAGGATTCCCGGGGAATTTGAATGTGTCGGTACGTTATGACATCACCGAAGACAATCGAGTGTCCATTAATTACTCTGCAACCACAGACAAGCCGACTGTAGTCAACCTAACGAATCATGCGTACTTCAATCTACTTGGCGCTGAAGCTGGACATGATTGTTTGTCACACATTGTCAGTATCAATGCTAATCAGTTCTTACCGACCAATTCGGTGGGTATTCCGTTAGGTAACCTTAAATCAGTGAAATCGACCAGCTTTGACTTCAATCAGCCTATGATGATCTCAGAGCGTTTGTTGGGCGATGAACAGCAGAAAGCAGCAAAGGGTTACGACCACTCTTTCTTATTGGCTGATGGCTGCAAACGCACTCAATGCGCCGCGACCGTAACCTCACCGGATGCGCTCGTCACACTAAAAGTATTTTCAACCAAACCTGCGATGCAGCTATACACCGGAAACTGGCTTGGTGGCACACCAAACCGAAGTGGTGGCAGCTATGAAGACTACGCTGGTTTGGCGCTAGAAACCCAGTTCTTACCTGACTCTCCTAACCACCCAGAGTGGAACCAGGACAGTTGTATTCTCAAGCCTGAACAAGAATATAACTACAGTACCTGTTACCAGTTTGAATTTTCGGGGGATTCTTCAAACTAGTACGCTCTAGCTCAAAGCGGTTACGTCAATATCTTTTGTTTGTGAATAGGACGATGTGAATTATCGCGTTGTTCTTGGGGGATGAGCAAAAGTGGCGCTCAACAAGAGTGCGGTTTATTAAGCGCGATTGTTGAGTATCTGAGTAAGGTAGGAAAGCCCTAACAGAAGCGATTCTGTTAGGGCTTTTTTTTGTTTATTGCTTGATGAGTCGACCAGAACCTAGACTTTCTCTACCGAATTACGGCGTACCAGAGTTGGAGAGAACATCATTGGTTCAGTTGAGGTGTTTTCACCTTTGGCTAAGTGCAACGCGAGTCGTGTCGCTTTCTCTGCCATCATCTGAATCGGGTAGCGAATAGTGGTGAGCTTTGGATGAACATAGCGGGCAATCAAACCATCATCGAAACCGATGATCGACATTTTGTCTGGCGCTTGAATACCGTTTTCATCAAGGACAGACAAAGCACCAGCTGCCATGTAATCGTTGTACGCCACAATGCCAGTGATTGGCAGTGACTTAGTCAGAAGGTTAGTCATGGCGTATTCGCCACCGTCACTGGTCGGCGCTGAGTATTCAATATAGCTGTCAGAGAGCGCTATTTTGTAATCTGAGAGTGCCGCTAAGTAACCTTGGATACGCTCATCGGCATCTTCAATGCTATGCGATGAGGCGATACAGGCAATGTTCTTATGGCCATGGCGGATCAGATATTCCGTCGCAAGATACGCACCTTTTTTGTTGTCTAAGAAAATACAGTGGTTGGCAATCTCAGCAATATAACGGTTGATCAGTACTAAGCCTTTGACCTCTTTTGCATAGGCAATCAGTTCTTCGTCGGTGAGGCCTTTAGAGTGGATCACCAGGGCGTCACAACGGCTGTTAATCAGCAATTCAATCGCTTGTCTCTCTTCTTCACGATCGTGCGAGCCATTACCGACAAGGATATGTTTTCCGTTCTCACGAGCGACATTGTCGACAGCCTTAACCAGCGTGCCAAAAAAGGGATCGGAGATGTCACCGACCAATACACCAACAGTGTTCGTGCTTTGGCTTACCAGCGCTCGAGCATTGGCATTCGGTCGATAGCCAAGTTTAGACATCGCTTTAGTTACAGACTCTACCGAGCTTGCACTCGCCTTGGGAGACTTGTTGATCACTCGAGATACGGTTGCAACAGAAACACCAGCTTCCTTTGCTACATCTTTAATTGTTGCCATTTTTAACCTCTATACATTGCTTCATCTATTTAACACCGACAATGATAGTAAGGCAACGAAACTCTCATTTTACTTCCAGTAATGAGATCTTTACCGCTTGTAATTATTAGGCTTAATGCTAGTGTAAACATTTACATTTTACTTAATTTTAGTAAATGATTTAATGAGTGAAAATAAACCAATATAGGAAGTGAGAAATGGATACTGTCTCTTATGGTGACTTTGCTAAGTTAGAAATGCGTGTGGGTAAGATCATTGAGGTTGTGCGTCATGAAAACGCCGACAAGCTTTACATAGTGCAAGTGGATGTTGGTGACAAGACACTGCAAACGGTGACCAGCCTAGTCCCTTACTACACAGAAGAAGAGTTGATGGGTAAGCAGGTTGTTGTTTTGTGCAATCTAGCGAAGGCGAAGATGAGAGGCCACACTTCTGAGTGCATGTTGCTTTGTGCAGAAACGGAAGATGAATCTGAAAGTGTATTGCTAACACCTGAACGTGCGATGCCAGCAGGTATTCGTGTCGTTTAAGCTCACTTTAGGTTGGTGAGTCAATGTGTTCACCAACCTAAATCAACTAGCTGCGTACAGTTAGTATCAAGCCATCAATCACACTGTGATGGTGATCGGAAACCCCAGCAAGGTTGCCGTATTTAGGCTGGTGGCGATCATTTTCTAATGGGTGATGCCAACCTTGTGTGTGTTTAACGAAGTGCGCCGCAAAGCTTTCAGACACCTCTAAACATCCTGCTAATACAGTATCGACGTAGGTTTGAACGATAGGGCTGTTTTCGCAAGGTGCTTCAATCTCGTCTTTGATGTAAACCCAGATCGGTTGATCCTGTTTGAATTCATCTTGGCTTTCTATCTGAGAGGCCTTTAATTCGATTCGGTGATAACCACGCTCACGGCGATCAAACTCAGCCAGTGCAATATCATCCACCTCAAGCAACACACCATTCACTTGTCCTTCGCCGAGATTGACGATCAAAGGGGATAAGACATAGCTGTCATCGATCTTGCTCCAATGGCGAATCAAGCCATGAACAATCGCAGGGATCGCTTGCCCTGTCTGACCGGTAAGCTGACGTGAAGATGAGTTGATTAAACTGCCATAACCAAAAATATACATCGCATTCCTTGTCTGAGTTGTTCCATTTAAGTCTAGTCTTACTATATGTGGCGAGATACCAAAAGTCAGTAAGTTTCTATTTATACATGTATATGTCTTTATGACTCTTTTGGTTGTGTTTTTTTGACTTATTTATTGGCTATTGAATCTCGTGAGTCGCTGTTTTTACTGGTTTTATCTAATTGGCGCGTTTCATGCAATGTGATCTGCATATTGCATCGGATTTGATGCACACAAAATTTGGTTTAGGTAATACCTTGGCCGCTTATCTGAGAATTAGGAGCGAGTTTGTTAAATATCACAGATAAAAGTGTAGAAGACGCGATTCCAGCCTACCTGCGTTTAGGCTTTCGACCTTTCTTCTTTTTAGGCAGTCTCTATGCAGTGATCGCAATTGTCGCTTGGGTGATCATGTTCCAAAACGGTCAGCCTGAGATTTTAAAAGTTCCCGCACTTTGGTGGCACGTGCATGAGATGCTGTTTGGTTTCTCAATGGCGATAGTGGTCGGTTTTGTGTTAACGGCAGTACAAACGTGGACGGGTGTCAATGGCACCAAGCATTATCGATTAGCTGCGCTAGTCGGTTTGTGGCTCGCACCTCGTATTCTGTTTTGGACACCCGCTCCGTTATGGCTGATCTCGTCGGTTGAGGCGCTGTTCTTAATCTTCGCCGCCTACGAAATTGGTTTCCGAGTCGTGAAGTCGAAAGGCTGGAAGAATCTATTCTTTGTGCCACTGTTTATATTGGCTATCGTGGCGAACTTTGCTAGTTACGCGACCATTAAGGGGATGCCTCCATTCCCATCGTCTGCAGTTTGGCAGGCTATGTTGTGGTGGTTTACCTTGCTGTTATCAGTGATGGGTGGGCGAGTGCTCCCATTCTTTACAGCGCGTCGTTTTGATTTCGAAAAAGCACAACCACTAGTTTGGTTAGAATGGTTAGCGAATCTACCTTTGGTTGGCTTATTTGTATTGAGCTTCTTCCCATTGACCTTTGCTCAAGTCGGCAATGAGTTGATTGTATTTGCAGGTGTGGCTCAGTTGGTGCGCTTTATCCGTTGGAAGCCTTGGACAACCTTGTCTGAGCCTTTGGTGTGGTCGCTGCATGCGGCTTACCTATGTATCCCTCTCAGTTTGCTGTTACGTGGTCTGTTAGACAACCCGTTCGCGAGCCACAACATGCTGCACTTGTTTGCGATTGGTGGCTTGAGTGGGTTAATTCTGGCGATGATTACGCGCGTGACAATGGGACATACTGGTCGTGCTATCTATAAAGGGCCAAGTATGGCGTTAGCGTTCTCGGCTATTTTTATCGCGGCTTTGGTTCGCAGCGTAGGTGTGACTTTCTTCCCTGCGTATTTATTTGAGATGGTGAACATCAGCGCGGGTTTATGGACGTTAGCGTTCGGTCTATTTATCTGGAAATTTGGGATGATGCTGTTAACGCCAAGAGTGGATGGTCACCCGGGCTAAGCCAATTAGTTATCTATTGATATAGATAGGGAAGCTCAGAGCTTCCCTTTTTGATCTTGATAACTCATTAAGTACTCGCAGCAAGGTATTGGCGTACCTGTGTGATGAGATCTTCCTTGGCGTGAGGCGAGATAAAACTGGCTTCGATGGCATTAATACTGAACTGCGCCAATTCGTTTTTGGTCACTGGGTGAGCATTGGCGACGGCGAGGAAGTTATCATTCATATAGCCGCCGAAGTAAGCCGGATCATCGGAATTGATGGTGACGCACAGCCCTTTTCTCAGCAACTCGACGATGTTGTGCTCTTGCATGGTCTCAAACACCTTGAGCTTGGTATTCGACAGCGGGCAGACGGTCAGTGGTGTACGTTTTGCTATTAGCTGTTCCATCAACTCTTCATCTTCTACACAGCGAACGCCATGATCAATTCGGGTAATGCCTAGCAAGCTCAGTGCGTCGCTAATATTTTGTGCTGGGCCTTCTTCTCCGGCGTGCGCGACAGTCAGAAAGCCTTGATTGATCGCTTCTTGGAATACATGTTTAAACTTCTCTGGTGGATTGCCCTGTTCTGATGAATCTAACCCAACGGCAATGATCTTATCTTTATAAGGAAGGGCTTGTTTGAGCGTTTCAAAAGCGCTGTCTTCATCAAGGTGACGCAGAAAGCACATGATCAGTTGGCTGCTGATGCCAAGTTCTTGCTCTGCTTGATTCAATGCTCGAGTGATCCCACCGACTATGACTTCAAAGGCAATGCCGCGTTTAGTGTGAGTCTGAGGGTCGAAGAATATTTCGGTATGAACCACATTATCTTGCTGGCACTTCAGTAGATAAGCCCATGTCAGGTCGTAGAAGTCTTGTTCATGAATGAGTACGTTAGCGCCTTGGTAATAGATATCGAGAAAGGACTGAAGATTGTGAAATTGGTACGCGTCCCTTACTTGGTCTGGGGTCTCAAAGGGAATCGACAGGTTATTACGCTTGGCGAGTTGGAACATCAGCTCTGGCTCTAATGTGCCTTCTATATGTAAGTGCAGTTCAACTTTAGGTAAATTTTTGATAAAGCTATCCATAGCAACCCCTTCGCTATTGTAATTATGGGCGGAGTAGGTGAGGTGTTTCGATGGTGAGATCCGAGTCTATAGGCTATCTCTTTCATTTATCTCTATTTGAGCATAGTTCATTTGCTCGTTATCGAGAAAGTGCCCCGTAAATTGGAAGCTATTTTGGAGTTATGAACCGATTGAAATTAGGCGCAAACGATTTGCAGCATTGGAGTGTGATCCGCTGCAAATATTTGCAGCAATATTCATTGATTTGTGCTCTAATACCGCGCTTACCAAGGGATGGTGTTAAAAGATGCTCACTTAGATGGAGTTATCAAAGTTGACCGATCCCTTAATGATCTCCCTTAGGAAAAAATAGAACATGTCTAAGAACAAAAAATTTGATATCCGCCTTACAGAAAAACGCAACGGTTGGTGTGCAGAGATTACTCGTCAAGTAACGTCTCGCAGCACTACAGTATCTAAGCGTGAGTCTGGTTTCGAAACTGAAGCTCTAGCACAAGAGTGGGCAGAGAAAGAGCTAGCATCTTTCATCGCTAACCAAGCTGAACGTAACGAGCGTAAATCAGAGCAACGTAAAGAGCGTGACGAACTACGTCACACTAAAGAGCTTAAAGCTGAGCAAGCACGTGAAGCGCGCGCTAAAGCTCGTGCAGAAGAGCAACAAGACGCTGAATAATTCAGTGCATGACTAATTTATAGATCCCTTAATTTTAAGATAAGGGATTTGTGAAAAAAAAGCCCCGATACAACTTTTTTCTTTCGAGTTAAAAGTGTTTTGGGGATTTTTAGTTTGTGGAGTTCTGTTTTATTGTGTTTAAGAGCTCGGTTTGGCTTCTCGCTTTTAACGTCGAGCTCTTAAACTGTTAAGCATTGTCTGATCAGTTATTCAGTGCAGTTAGCCAATCGTCTTCTGCCACTTCTTCAATGTAGCTTTCTACTGATTGTCCTACTTCTTCATCGTCTTGCTTGAAGTAAGCGATGTGGAACACAGCATCACCTTCGTTGACCAAAGGCAGAGTTTGCTGACCAATCACGATACCGCCTTTGGTTGTGATCACTTGGCCTTCTTGGTGACCCAATGGAGAGCTGATGTAAGCAAGGGTTTGTCCTGCTTCAACCTGTTCGCCAAGTCTTACCATGTTACGCAAAATACCGTCTGATTCAGCGCGGATCCAGCTGGTGGATTTACTCAATACTGGCTCTGGTAACTTCTTACGGTTAGGGCGCAGCATGCCTATTTCTTTCATCACTTGATGAACGCCTAGATAGCCTGCACGAATCGCTAAAGGATCAAAACGCAGCGCTTCACCACCTTCATAAGTCAGTACCGGGATGCCCAGTTTTTCAGCTTCGCTACGCAGTGAACCATCACGCAAAGGTGAATCAATGATTACTGGCGTTGCGAACGCTTTCGCAATTCGTAATGTTTCTGGATTTGATAGGTTTGCACGAATCTGTGGCAGGTTAGTACGGTGAATAGCACCTGTATGTAGATCCAAAATGTAATCACAGTGCTTCGCTACGTTTTCGAAGAAGGTGTAAGCGATGCGTGATGTCAATGAGCCTTTCTCACTACCTGGGAAGCAACGGTTTAGGTCGCGACGGTCTGGTAAGTAACGAGATTTATGAATGAAGCCAAATACGTTTACGATCGGCACAACAATTAATGTACCTTTCAGTTTATTAGGTTCTATTGCGTTAGTTAACTGTCGTGCAATCTCAACACCGTTTAGCTCATCACCGTGAATAGCAGCGTTTACCATTAGTGTTGGGCCTGCTTGGCGACCGTGGATGATCTCAATCGGGATCGAAAGTGGAGAGTGCGTGTAAAGCTGAGCTGCCTGTAGTTCAATCTCTTTTCGTTGTCCTGGCTGAACAGTATAACCAAGTAATTCGAATGGTTGATTAGGTTTTAGTCTTGCCATTTAGGTTGTTCTCAACATAGTGATAATTCGTTAACACGGAATGTAGCAATCGTTGATTTTTAGTACGAATCAATCGCTTTACGGTGACGACAAAAGTTTTTTATGAAGGGGCTTATGAATTGGTTTCAGTTTTTTATTTGGTTAATTGAAGGGTGTTTCAAATTGTGAATTTTCTGACAATACATTGATTTAGCGCTGATATTTGTCATTTGGTTCGTTGGTATTATCCACCGCCATTTTTTGGCGGCCAAATTCAAATATTGAGATCAAAATGAAAAAAACAATTTCAAAAGTTGTAGCACTAGCGGTGGTATCTGTTGCTTTATCTGGCTGTGTTGGTAGCAACGCAGTAACGGGTTACCTAATGAAGTTCAACATCAAGGCTGTTGATAACCGTTACGCTCGTGGTGGTTTGAACATGCTATTTGCACCTGCATACGGTCTAACAGTTGCTGCCGATTACCTAGTATTCAACTCACTAGAGTTCTGGACTGGTAGCAACCCACTAACAGGTGCTCCGCACATCTTTGATACTAAGACTGATACTTACCTAGACATCAACCACCAACTTGATCCGTCTCTAACGGAAGCGCCAGTGGGTCCTATCACGAGTGCAGATGTGATCGAAAAAGGTCAAATGCAGCAGATTGATGAAAACACGATCCAAATGGACATTACTTACCAGTCTGGTGAGCGTGCGACGTTAATCGGTGTTCGTGATGGCGAGATGGTGACGTACTTCATCGATGGCGAAGTTGTGGCACAAACTTCAATTGATGAGCTAGAAAGCTACGCGGCTTCACGCGCTTAATTGTTTATTTAGTCACAAGTAGTAGCTACAAAGATTAGATACAAAAACAGGTACTCATTGAGTACCTGTTTTATTTTGTCTCAGATAAACGGTGTTTACTGTAAAACACCATTTACTGAACAAACATAGCTTATCGAATTAAGCTTTTTCTGGGATCGCTTCAAGCAATGCAACCATTTGGTTCCAGAATAGCTCAACGGTGTCGATCTTCACTTTCTCATCAGGAGAGTGCGGAAACTTGATGGTTGGGCCGAAAGAAACCATATCCATGTTCGGGTAAGGTTCTTTGAATAGACCACACTCAAGACCAGCATGGATAACCATGATGTTTGGCTTGTGACCGTAGATACCTTCGTACATGTCACGGAAGATATGCATGATTTCTGAATCTGCGTCTGGTTTCCAACCTGGGTAAGCACCAGAGAACGCGATGTTAGCGCCTGCTAGTTCAGCAACAGAGTGAAGCATGCTTTCTACTTGGCTACGACCTGAATCGATAAGAGAGCGGATCAGGCAAAGTACTGTGATTGAGTTCTCTTCTGTTGTGATAACACCTACGTTTAGAGACGTTTCCACAACACCTTCAATCTCGTCACTCATACGAATCACGCCGTTTGGACATGCGTTAAGTGCCGCGATAAAGCGAGCTTGGTCTGCTGACGCAAGTGCGCCCATTTCTACAGAAGCTTCTTCATTGAAAGTCACGATGCTGTCTTCTACTTTACCTAGCTCTGTTGAAAGCAGCTCAGTGTAGTAGTTGTATAGTGAAGCCAGTTTTTCTTGGTTTGCCGCAGGAACAGCAACCGTTACGAAACCTTCACGAGGGATCGCGTTACGAAGGCTACCACCTTTGAATTCGACGATGCGAAGGTCTAGCTCTTTTGCGTGACCCGCTAGGAAGCGAGCAAGCAGTTTGTTTGCGTTTGCACGACCTGTGTGGATGTCACAACCAGAGTGACCGCCTTTTAGGCCTTTTAGCGTTAGCTTACGTGTTACGAAGTCAGCTGGAATCGCATTACGAGCAATTTCAAATGTCATTGCGCCGTCGATACCGCCAGCACAACCCATGTACACTTCGCCTTCTTGCTCTGAATCGGTGTTAAGAAGGATATCGCCTTCTAACCAACCCGCTTCAAGACCGAAAGCACCAGTCATGCCTGCTTCTTCATCTACTGTTAGTAGAACTTCGATAGGGCCGTGCTGGATTTCGTTTGAAGCAAGAACCGCTAGGCAAGAAGCCATGCCCATGCCGTTATCAGCGCCAAGCGTTGTCCCTTTTGCTGTAACCCACTCACCATCAATGTATGGTTGAATTGGATCTTTAGCAAAGTCATGAACTGTGTCTTCGTTCTTTTGTGGAACCATATCGATGTGAGCTTGTAGCACTACACCTTTTTTGTTTTCCATACCCGCCGTTGCTGGCTTTTTGATGAATACGTTACCCGTTGGGTCACGACGTACATCTAGGCCTTGCTCTGTTGCCCAAGCAATAATGTATTGAGCAAGCTCTTCTTCATGCTTAGAAGGGTGTGGGATTGAGCAAATCTTATCGAAGAACTGCCAGATAGGGGCAGGGGATAATTTACTGATCTCAGAATGGAATTCAGACACGGATGACTCCTTTTTTATTTAATAACCATATATTTAGGTTTTGTATGGGGAAAAGCCTAGAACAAAAATCTAAAATATGGGTCTGTTTTGATGGCAACAGCATACCACTTGAGCGTTTTGACGAGTAGCGGTTCTAAACCTCAAATAGCTCAAATTTTGAAAGCGATCTTGTCCATCTGATCACAGCTAAGCGCCTTGATGCTTATAAATGGAGCAGGCAAACGTTTGTTTAATTCTATTCTGTAATTTTATTACAAAAATAAGTTTGCAAAATAACCGTAAATGGCCAAAAATGTGACGTATAGCAAAAAATACTTGTAATCTTTTTTCTTTAGGGTATATTAATAACCAACTTCTGAGATGAAGAGTAAATGCTCAAAGGATGAGTCCGTTTTATCGCCTCCAAGGAACCGAGAAATCAAATTCGTTTTTTATTGATTTATTAAGGTGATAGTTATGAAAGGTTTACCATCTGCAATGTTCTGGCTTAACAGCTCTGTTTACACTAGCAACTTTGCATACCCTACAAGCTTTGGTTACTAATACCGTAAGCATGTAACTCGAACAGTTTTGTTCACCCCTATATATTGGAATTCTTTTACAGCCCTTTTGGTTGACAGATTCTACCGCCACTCAGTTTTGAGTGGCGTTTTTTTTGCCTGCTACTTTTCCAAACCGCTTTCGCTTGTCACTTTCCTTGCTGTTCTGCGTGGTTGTTTTTTAAACGCCGAAATATCAATTTGCGCCTTATTACTGATCCTGTTGAAAAATACATAACTATTGTGAGTTTGAATTCAGAATTTACTGGCTAGATTATCAATGAAAATAACCGATGGTAGAAAAAACAACCAACTAGTTTTAGTGAGTCTATTGTTATTAATTGTTTGTTTTTAATGGTTATTTATCGATGATATCTTCATTTTTAATCGCTTTGTTTCATACGGCATTCTGATAAATATCGATTAGAGCCTTAATTCTATCTGGAATTTGTTATTTGATAACTTTATAATCCACAGCCAATCGATTACGCAACCGTTTACTTTTTACCCTTATAGGATTCGATAATGTTCGAAAAGCTATTCAAACTCAGTGAAAATGGCACCAATGTGCGCACTGAAATCATCGCAGGTCTAACAACCTTCCTAACAATGGCTTACATCATTTTTGTAAACCCAATGATTCTAGCTGATGCTGGTATGGACCATGGCGCTGTATTTGTAGCAACCTGTTTAGCGGCTGCTATTGGCTGTTTCATCATGGGCTTTGTTGCTAACTACCCAATTGCTCAAGCTCCAGGCATGGGTTTGAACGCTTTCTTTACCTACGCTGTTGTAATGGGTATGGGTTATACGTGGCAAGTTGCTCTGGCAGCGGTTTTCGTATCAGGCGTAATCTTCATCTTCTTAAGCATCTTTAAGATCCGTGAATGGATTATCAACTCGATCCCTATGTCTCTGCGTGTTGGTATCTCTGCAGGTATCGGTCTTTTCCTAGCGTTTATTGCGCTTAGCAATGCAGGCATCGTTGTTTCTAACCCAGCAACTAAAGTTTCACTGGGCGACATTACCGCGATTGCTCCTATCCTAGGCTCAATTGGTTTCTTCCTAACGATTGCTCTTGTTCACCGTGGCGTGAAAGGGGCAGTAATGATTGCGATTCTAGCTATCACAGCTCTTGGCATTGTTATTGGTGACGTTCAATACGGCGGCATCATGTCTACACCACCAAGCCTTGCTCCTACATTCATGCAGCTTGATTTCTCTGCTGTATTTGAAATCGGTATGATTTCAGTGGTATTCGCGTTCTTGTTCGTCGATTTGTTCGATACAGCGGGTACTCTGGTTGGTGTTGCAACGAAAGCAAACCTAATCAAAGAAGACGGCAAACTACCTCGCTTGAACAAAGCACTGCTTGCTGACTCTACAGCAACATCTATTGGTGCACTGCTAGGTACATCAAATACTACTTCTTATGTTGAGAGTGTTGCGGGTGTTGCTGAAGGCGGCCGTACCGGTCTAACGGCTGTTGTTGTTGGTATCTTATTCCTACTGGCTCTTTTCTTCTCGCCACTTGCAGGTATGATTCCGGCTTACGCAACATCAGGTGCACTTTTCTATGTAGCAATTCTGATGATGTCTGGCCTAGTTGGCATTGATTGGCGTGATCTTACGGAAGCAGCACCAGTCGTGGTAACATGTCTGCTTATGCCGCTGACGTACTCTATCGCTGAGGGTATCTCACTAGGTTTCATCGCTTACGCTGCAATTAAGCTGCTAAGTGGTAAAGGTCGCGACGTTTCACCTGCTGTGTGGGTAATGTCGGCTATCTTTATTCTTAAATACATTTTCGCTTAATCGTCTAGATTTCTGCTTAATCGCTGAAGAGGCTATGTTTGAAATAGCCTCTAATAACATGACAAAATTATTAGGTTTTATACTATGAGCAACAAATTCGTTATCACTTGGGACAACATGCAGACTTACTGCCGTCAACTTGCTGAAAAGCAAATGCCAGCAGAGCAGTGGAAAGGCATCTGGGCAGTAAGCCGTGGTGGTTTGGTTCCTGGTGCAATCTTGGCTCGTGAGCTAGGTATTCGTCACGTAGATACGATTTGTATTTCTAGCTACGACCACGATCACCAACGTGATATGACAGTAGTTAAAGCACCTGAAGGTGACGGCGAAGGCTTCCTAATCGTTGAAGACTTGGTTGATAGTGGTGACACTGCACGTAAGCTTCGCGAAATGTACCCTAAAGCGAAACTGATCGCTGTATGTGCAAAACCATCTGGCGCTGATTTGCTAGACGAGTACATTGTTGATATCGCTCAAGACACATGGATTGAGCAACCTTGGGATACTAGCCTAAGCTACGTAGAGCCAGTAAATCGCAAGTCAAAATAAGCGTAAACTTAGTTTTTTGAGAAATGACCCTTTATAGGGTCATTTTTTTTTATATTATTAGTGACAACCATTTCTTATTAAGTATCCCAATGTCTGAACCAGAAGAAACGAGCTCGAACCTTTCGGAAACTTTGTTTGTAAAGCACAAGCAAGCGAAAGAGACCTCAATGTTGACACAATACATGCCAAGCTCTGAAGCGCTATTGGATGAGAAACGTGAACAGCAAAACTCATCATGGTATCGAAACCTAAGACGTCTTCAGTGGGTATGGCAAGGCGTTAATCCAATAGAGCAGGAAGCGGTATTGGCTCGCATCGCGTCATCAGATAACTCTCGTACAACCGATGAGTGGCTTGATACGGTCATGGGTTACCGAAGTGGTAACTGGGCATACGAATGGACCAAGCTGGGTATGCAGCATCAAAATCGTTCTAATGAGAAGAATGGTGAAGAGATGGCTGAAGAGCTATTTTCCGCATCGTTGTGCTTCAGTATTGCGGGTTACCCACACCTCAAGAACGACAACTTGGCAGCTCAGGCTCAAGTGTTGGCCAACGCAGCGTATTCTGAAGCGATCAAGCACACTAAGTTGATCGTCAAGCAGATTGATATTCCATACCAAAACAAGAAGATCAAAGCGAACTTGCATCTAACCAAGACAGATAAACCACAACCGGTTGTGATTGTCAGCGCGGGTCTAGATAGCTTGCAAACCGATATGTGGCGCCTGTTTAGGGATTATTTAGCACCTAAGAACATTGCTATGTTAACGGTAGACATGCCATCAATAGGGCACAGTGCACATTGGCCGTTAACAGAAGACTCATCTTGTCTTCACCAAGCAGTGCTGAATGAATTGCCTAACATCCCATGGGTCGATCACCACAAAGTCGGCTTGTTTGGTTTCCGCTTCGGTGGCAATGCGATGGTGAGATTATCTTTCCTCGAGCAACATAAGATTAAAGCGTGTATTTCTTTAGGCGCGCCAATTCACGATATCTTTGTTCATGCAGACAAACTTAAGCAGATGCCTAAAATGCATCTAGATGTGTTGGCTTCGCGCCTTGGTAAAGGGGCGGTCGATATCAATAGCCTTTCTGGGCAGTTGATGGCGTGGTCACTCAAGGTACAAGGTTTGCTGTCAAACAGTAAAACCAGTGTTCCTATCTTGGCATTGGCTCTGGAAGGCGACCCGGTTTCACCGCCAATGGATAATCAACTGGTTGCTATTTACAGTGATTACGGAAAAGCGAAGAAAATCAAAGCTAAGTCAATTACACAAGGTTATGAGCAATCCCTCGAATTGGCGATAAAGTGGCTTGAGGATGAATTATTTAGATGACATTTCTCCTAAATTAGTTAAGCATGAAAAATGTACAAACTAAGTACCTGATACTCAGAGGTCATTTATAAAATCCAAATGCGTAGTTTCTACGTATAACAGTCTGAGTAACGTCATTCTTAACATTGAAAATGGAGATTCAATATGTCAGAAGTGACACAACAACCTACGCATTACCGCTTGTTGAATGTTTTAAAGGCGATCGGGCCTTACTTAAGGGAACCGCAATCAGAAGAAGGCCACTATATCTTTGATTGCTTGTCTGTATGTGTGAACGATAAAAAATCACCAGAAGAACGCGAGTTCTGGGGCTGGTGGCTGGAATTGGATAAGTCGGAAGAGGGATATTCGGCGAAGTACAATATCGGCAAGTACAACATCGATGGTAACTGGGATTCTTTGCCGTTACCTAAAAAGGCGGTCGCTGAGGTCTCTCGAACTCAAGAAGCCTTCCACAAGAAACTGGTTGATGAACTTCAAAGTAAGTTTGAAATCAGTATCCAATTAGACGAAGAGTCTGTCGAATTCGTCTAATTTTAAAGGTTACTCTTCTATATAAAGCAAAAAGGTGCGATTTCGCACCTTTTCTGCTTGTGAATTCCCCTTTTGATTGCTAAAACATCACCTCTTATTTGTTTTATCCATAAAAGACTTCATGACAACAAATCATCAAAGCGGGACAACAACACAGCGTAAAACTGTCGTTGTTAAACTGGGTACCAGTGTCTTAACTGGTGGAACATTGGCATTAGACCGCGCTCATATGGTTGAGCTGGTTCGTCAATGTGCTGAATTAAAAAAACAAGGCCACTCTGTGGTTATGGTTTCGTCTGGTGCAATTGCAGCAGGACGTGAGCACCTTGGTTACCCCGCACTTCCCAACTCAATGGCGAGCAAACAGTTGCTTGCGGCAGTTGGGCAAAGTCAGTTGATTCAAGTTTGGGAGTCTTTGTTTGCTATCTATGGCCTTAAGATTGGCCAGATGCTACTGACTCGTGCTGATCTCGATGATCGCGAGCGTTTTCTTAATGCACGTGACACGATCAACGCACTGGTTGAGCACGATATTATTCCGGTAGTAAACGAAAACGACGCAGTAGCAACCAACGAAATTAAAGTGGGCGACAATGATAACTTGTCGGCCTTAGTGGGTATTTTGTGCGGTGCTGATAAGCTTTTGCTACTAACAGACCAAAAAGGCCTGTTTACGGCTGACCCTCGTAAAGATCCAAATGCTGAGCTCATCAAAGAAGTGAAAACCATTGATGACACGCTGCGTAAGATCGCAGGTGGCAGCGGTACTACGTTGGGTACTGGCGGCATGGCGACAAAACTGCAGGCGGCTGACATTGCTCGTCGCGCAGGCATCGAAGTGATTATTGCTGCGGGCAGTGCTGAAAATGTGGTGTTTGATTCACTGAGTGATAACCCACAAGGCACACGTTTCTTGCCTTTAGCGGAAGCGCTTGAAAACCGTAAACGCTGGATTTTAGCGGGCCCTGCTTCAGCAGGTGACATCGTGGTTGACGACGGCGCAGTAAACGCAGTCAACACCAAAGGCAGCAGCTTGTTGGCGAAAGGGGTTGTTCGAGTTAAAGGCGAATTCTCTCGTGGTGAAGTTACCCAAGTCACAGACAGCAAAGGCAAAGTAATTGCGCGTGGTATCGCCAGTTATTCAAGCCAAGACCTAGCAAAAATTGCAGGCAAGCACAGTAAAGATATTGGCGACATCCTTGGATACGATTATGGGTCAGAAGTCATTCACCGTGACGACCTAGTTGTAATCCAAGAGTAGCTCGTG
Organism: Vibrio sp. AIC-3; assembly: GCF_013114515.1. Classification (NCBI taxonomy): domain Bacteria; kingdom Pseudomonadati; phylum Pseudomonadota; class Gammaproteobacteria; order Vibrionales; family Vibrionaceae; genus Vibrio; species Vibrio sp. AIC-3. The sequence continues at coordinate 75,636 of NZ_VTXG01000006.1, forward strand.
ATGATAAGGTGAATCACCTTTTTGCATCCAAAGACAGACAGAATTTAGGGAGAGTTAAACGTGGATTTAACTAACATGGGTATCGCAGCAAAAGACGCTGCTTTCCACCTAGCGACCGCATCTACGGCGCAAAAGAATAAAGCATTGGCGATTATCGCTGATGAGCTAGAAGCAAACGCAACAACGATTTTAGAAGCGAACGCGAAAGACATCGAACTGGGTCGTGAAGCGGGTTTAACTGACGCACTGCTCGATCGTCTACTTCTTAACGAAGAGCGCTTAACCGGTATCGCTAACGATGTTCGTAACGTGATTAGCCTGAATGACCCAGTTGGCAGCGAAATTGACAGCAAAGTACTAGAAAACGGTATGTCACTGTCTCGCCGCCGCGTGCCACTTGGTGTGGTGGGTGTTATCTATGAAGCGCGTCCGAACGTAACCATCGATATTGCAGCTCTGTGTCTGAAGACAGGTAACGCAAGCATTCTACGTGGTGGTAAAGAGACGTTTTTCTCGAACATGGAACTGGTTAAGGTTATCCAGTCTGCATTAGAGAAAGCGGAGCTTCCAGCCGCTTCTGTTCAGTACATCGAGAAGCCTGATCGTGAACTCGTTTCTCAACTGCTTAAACTGGACGACTACGTGGATATGATCATTCCTCGTGGCGGCGCTGGTCTGCACAAGATGTGTAAAGAGAACAGCACCATCCCAGTAATCATCGGCGGCTTTGGTATCAGCCATATCTTCGTTGATGAAAGCGCTGATCTTGAGAAATCTGTCGATGTGGTCGAAAACTCAAAAGTTCAACGTCCATCGGCGTGTAACTCGTTAGATACACTGCTAGTGCATGAAGCGGTTGCTGAAGCTTTCCTAACTAAGCTGAAACAGCGTTTAGCCGGCAAGGTAACCTTAGTTGCTGATACCAGTGCAAAATCGCTGCTAGCGGGTTTTGAAGACCAACGTGATGCGGTTGAAGGCGACTTTGACACTGAATGGCTAAGCTACACGCTAGGCGTGAAAGTGGTAGCGGATGTGGCAGAAGCGATTGACCACATGCGTGTACACAACGCGAGTCATTCAGATGCGATCATGACCAATAGCTTAGAGAGCTCAGAGCGTTTCATTAACTCTGTTGGTTCTGCAGCGGTTTATGTGAATGCATCAACACGTTTCACTGATGGAGCGCAGTTTGGTTTGGGCGCTGAAGTAGCAGTCTCTACCCAGAAATTACATGCTCGCGGCCCTATGGGCTTAGAAGAGCTAACAAGTTACAAATGGGTAGGTAAAGCGAACTATTTAGTTCGCGGTTAACGCTGGTCGTTAATTTTACTCCTCAGCTCATTTTTGAAATGGCGTTCGAGTAGCAATAATCAATGAATCACCACACAAAAGGGCCTTAATTGGCCCTTTTTCTTTCCTAACGTTTGGCAATTCCGTTACACTGATATTCAATTATTTGGAGGTGATATGCATTGTCCTTTTTGTTCAGAGAACGACACTAAAGTAATCGATTCAAGACTGGTTGCCGATGGCCATCAGGTTCGTCGTCGCCGTCAATGCCTTGCATGTAGCGAGCGTTTTACTACGTTCGAATCGGCAGAACTTGTGATGCCTAAAGTAATTAAGTCGAATGGAAACCGCGAACCATTTAACGAAGATAAAATGGTCGGTGGTGTTCAGCGCGCCCTCGAAAAACGCCCAGTGAGTGCTGATGCAATTGAACTTGCGATCAGTACGATTAAGTCACAACTCCGTGCAACTGGTGAGCGTGAAGTACCAAGCGAGATGATTGGTAACCTTGTGATGGGCCAATTGAAAGAATTGGACAAAGTGGCGTACATCCGTTTTGCCTCTGTTTACCGTAGTTTTGAAGACATCCGAGAGTTTGGCGAAGAAATCGCTAAATTAGAGGATTAACTCCTCAATCATGTCAAACTTTACTCCCCTAGATTTTCAAATGATGTCGCGTGCTATTCAGTTAGCAAAACGCGGCATTTACACTACTGCACCAAACCCGAATGTGGGCTGTGTCATCGTACAAACCGATGGTCAGATCGTCGGTGAAGGTTTTCATGCTAAAGCGGGCGAACCTCATGCCGAAGTGCATGCCATGAGAATGGCAGGCGATAAGGCCAAAGGCGCGACAGCTTATGTCACACTTGAACCTTGTTCGCATTATGGTCGAACGCCGCCTTGTGCCGAAGGTTTGATTAAGGCTCAAGTTGCAAAAGTAATTTGCGCTATGCAGGACCCAAACCCAAAAGTCGCAGGTCGTGGTATAAAAATGCTACGCGACGCGGGTATTGAGGTTGAAATTGGTTTGTTAGAGCAAGATGCTCTTGATTTGAACCCTGCATTTATCAAGCGTATGCAAACTGGCATGCCATTTGTTCAGTTGAAGATGGCGGCTAGCCTTGATGGTCAAACGGCATTGGAAAATGGCCAAAGCCAGTGGATCACATCGCCAGAAGCGCGTCGTGATGTTCAGAATTACCGAGCAAAAGCGGGCGCAGTGTTATCCACAAGCCAAACGGTGATTGAAGATAACGCCTCGTTGAATGTTCGCTGGGCAGAGTTGCCAAGCAGTATTAAAGCTCATTACGCTGAAGATGAACTTCGTCAGCCAATTCGCGTGATTCTTGATCGTCAAAATCAACTGCGTCCTGAGCTCAAGTTATATCAATCGCCAACACCAGTGTTAAGAGTGGCTGAAGCGTCTGCGGATATTGAAGTAGGAACCACAGATGCAGGTCAGCTCGATTTGCACGATCTGATGCGTCAATTACCTGCCAATCATATCGACCATATTTGGGTCGAAGCGGGCGCAACATTGGCAAAAAGCTTGATTGAAGAACAGCTGGTGGATGAGCTAATCCTCTATTTAGCACCTAAACTTATGGGCAGTGACGGACGAGGTTTGATGGGCGCATTAGGGCTCACTTCAATGTCTGACGTTATTGACCTAGAAATTAAAGATGTTCGACAGGTTGGTGTGGATATTCGCATTGTGGCTAAACCAATAGCGGCGAAACCAATTGTGGCTAAACCAATAGCAGCGAAACCACTCTCGAAATAGTTACTCCAACTGCATACGTGTCGTTGACAACAAAAAGAGTTTTAAAATGTTTACAGGAATTGTAGAAGCCGTAGGTACATTGAGTGCAATCACTCCCCGCGGAGAAGACATCACCGTAACGGTCAACGTTGGCAAGCTTGATATGGCTGACGTTCAGTTAGGCGACAGTATCGCAACCAATGGTGTGTGTTTGACAGTCGTTGAATTCAACGACCACAGCTACAGTGCAGATCTTTCGCTTGAGACCCTGAAAAAAACGGGTTTTGTCGATTACCAAGCGGGCGATAAAGTTAACCTTGAGAAAGCAATGTTACCAACCACGCGTTTCGGTGGACATATAGTGTCTGGTCACGTTGATGGCGTGGGTGAGATTGTTGAACGTAACCAAGTTGGCCGTGCGATTGAATTCTGGGTAGAAATGCCAGCAGAAATCTCAAAATACGTGGCTCAAAAAGGCTCAGTAACAGTTGATGGCATTAGCCTGACTGTGAACGATTTACGTAAGAACGCATTCAAGCTGACTATCGTTCCTCATACTTCTTCAGAAACCACCATCGACCAATTCAATGTCGGTCGTAAAGTGAATCTAGAAGTTGATGTATTAGCACGTTACATGGAGCGTTTACTGCAAGGTCAGCAACAAGAATCTGAGCCTGAATCTCGATTAACGATGGAATTCTTACAGCAGAATGGTTTTGCCTAACCGTTGATACAAAGTGCGTTAAGCGAGACTTTGTAAAGCGAAGCAATATCATCAGGTTTAAATAGTGTCGGTTCTAGGAAGCAGAACCATTTCAAAGGATATAGAACAATGCCAATTAGTACTCCTCAAGAAATTATTGAAGACATTCGCCTAGGAAAAATGGTTATCCTGATGGATGATGAAGATCGCGAAAATGAAGGCGATCTGATCATGGCAGCAGAACATGTGACGCCAGAAGCGATTAACTTCATGGCGATGTACGGCCGTGGTTTAATCTGTTTAACGTTGACTAAAGAGCGTTCAAACCGCATGGGCCTAGCGCCTATGGTTCAAGATAACAACGCACAGTACACCACTAACTTTACTGTTTCGATTGAAGCGGCAGAGGGCGTAACAACGGGTATCTCTGCATCAGACCGTGCAGTGACGGTTCAAGCTGCAGTGGCGAAAGATGCGAAAGCGGCTGACCTTGTTCAACCTGGTCATATTTTCCCACTGACAGCGCAAGATGGCGGTGTTCTAACACGCGCAGGTCACACGGAAGCAGGTTGTGATTTAGCTCGTCTAGCAGGCTGTGAGCCAGCATCGGTTATCGTTGAGATCCTAAACGACGACGGCACCATGGCTCGTCGTCCAGATCTTGAAGTGTTCGCAGAAAAGCATGACATCAAACTAGGCACAATTGCTGACTTGATCGAATACCGCAACAACACAGAAACAACGATTGAGCGTGTAGCACAATGCCATTTACCAACAGAGTTTGGTGATTTCGAGCTGGTGACTTACCGCGATACAATTGATAACCAGATCCACTACGCGATGCAAAAAGGCGACCTATCTGAAGGTGCTCCTTTGGTACGTGTTCACCTGCATGACACGTTCACCGATCTGCTTCATTCAGACCGTGGTACTGAACGCAGCTGGTCGCTAGATAAAGCGATGAAGCGTATTGGCGACGAAGGCGGTGTGTTGGTTATTCTTGGCAACGAAGAGTCGTCTGATTCTTTGATTCACAAAGTGAAGACATTCGAAGCGCAAGACAAGAACGAGCAGCCAACTATGGCGAAGAAGCAGGGTACCTCGCGTCGTGTTGGTGTCGGTTCTCAGATTCTTCAAGATCTAGGTGTGCACGATATGCGTCTGCTTTCTTCAAGCACTAAGCGTTACCACGCATTGGGTGGTTTTGGCCTTAACGTTGTTGAGTACGTTTGCGAATAAACCATGCGTTAGCAAGCAGACGTTTCTCCGTTTGTAGCAACATAATTTACCGATGATTTCAGTGGCTCTTTTGGTGATAAATCTTGCCAAAAGAGCAAAGTAGCCAAGTCCGACTCAAAACGTGTTCAACACACAAACTTGGTTACTCGCTGTTCCTATATGCTTGGGATCAGCGCTGCATTATCATCTTTACATTGCCGGTGTCTGTTCTTCTAAATTACCATTAGATATTGCTCACAGTTTTGTGCTAGAATCCGGCGATTCTCACTTGATGAAAATAGTTAAAGGAAGGCTTATGAAAGTGATCGAGGGTGGCTTCCCAGCGCCAAATGCAAAAATTGCTATCGTTATTGCTCGTTTCAACAGTTTTATTAACGAAAGTTTACTTTCTGGTGCAATCGATACTTTAAAGCGTCATGGACAAGTAAGCGAAGACAACATCACTGTTGTTCGTTGCCCTGGTGCAGTAGAACTTCCACTTGTAGCGCAGCGCGTTGCAAAAACAGGTAAGTTCGATGCGATTGTATCTCTTGGTACAGTAATTCGTGGCGGTACACCTCACTTTGACTATGTTTGTAGTGAATGTAATAAAGGTTTGGCACAAGTGTCTCTGGAATATTCTCTTCCAGTAGCGTTTGGTGTTCTTACTGTTGATACGATCGATCAAGCTATTGAACGCGCAGGAACCAAGGCTGGTAATAAGGGTGCAGAAGCAGCACTTAGCGCACTTGAGATGATCAACGTTCTTTCTGAAATCGATTCCTAATGGGGGCCAGTGTGAAACCAGCCGCACGTCGTAACGCACGTCAATTTGCTCTACAAGCAATTTATTCTTGGCAAATTACTAAAGAAAATATTGCTACCGTTGAAGAACAGTTCTTATCTGGTGGTAAGTATGATGAAGAAGAGCATCATGCTGCAGAGCCTGCTCTTGCTATGCCAGAAACAGACGTTGCATACTTCCGCGACCTACTAACTGGTGTTGCTCTTAGCCACATGGAACTTGATAGCAAGCTTCGTCCATTCGTATCTCGCCCTATGCAAGATCTGGATCTGATGGAACTAGCGCTTCTACGTTTAGCTATGTACGAGATGACTCGTCGCGAAGATGTACCATACAAAGTGGTTATCAACGAAGCTATCGAGCTTGCAAAAGTATTTGCAGCAGAAGACAGCCATAAGTTTGTTAACGGTGTGCTTGATAAAGCTGCACCGCACGTTCGTAAGAAATAAGACGTTCGTATATTGAATCTAAAGGTCAGCTTTTATGCTGGCCTTTTTTGTAACTAAATTTCTGTAATATCCATGATTACGGCGATTTTTATGAGACTAAAGATAGGGCATGTGATGTCTGGCGAATTTAACCTGATTGAAAAATATTTTGTAAATCGACAACCACAACGTAAAGACGTTCTTCTAGCTGCTGGCGATGATTGTGCTTTGGTCAAAGCGCCGGGCAATGTTGAGATAGCGATCAGCACGGACACCTTAGTGGCTGGTACCCATTTCTTAGCTGAGGCGAATCCGGCTTGGGTGGCACACAAAGCGTTGGCTTCCAATATCAGTGACCTTGCTGCAATGGGCGCGACGCCTGCTTGGGTGTCTTTTGCTTTAACCATGCCTGAAATCGATGAAGCATGGCTTGCTCCCTTCTGTGACTCCTTTTTTAAACTCGCAGACTACTTTGGTATTCAGTTAATTGGTGGCGACACAACCAAAGGTCCACTAAGCCTGACACTGACGGTACAGGGCTTTGTTCCTGAAGGACGAGCGCTGCGCAGAGATGGCGCGAAAGTGGGCGACTGGATTTACGTAACAGGTAATCTAGGTGACAGCAAAGCTGGCTTAGAAGTGTTACTTAACCCTGAGCAGAACAGAGCGAAGCCCTATGCTGCTGAGCTTGAAGAGAGACATTATGTGAGCGCCCCACGAGTGTTAGCGGGTCAGGCTCTAGTGAACCTTGCTTCATCTGCGATTGATATCTCTGATGGCGTTATTGCTGATTTAAAACATATCCTTAAGCGTTCTCAAGTTGGCGCGAGTATTGATGTAAGCACGCTGCCTATCTCTCCAGAGTTACGTCAGTTCGCTCCTGATATCACTTCAGCTCAGCAGTATGCGCTAACGAGTGGTGAAGAGTACGAACTGTGCTTTACTGTACCAGAAGAGAATAAAGGGTCGCTGGAAAGTGCTTTGTCACACACTGGTACAAAAGTCACCTGCATTGGCCAGATAAGACCTGTAGAATATTTTGAATTACACAATAATGGTGAACCACTAAGCTGGAACTTAACTGGTTACGATCACTTTAAGGTTAATTGATGACAAACCCACTTTCTCTTATTTCTCTTAAAAATCCTTGGCATTTCTTAGCAACGGGTTTTGGCAGTGGCTTATCGCCTATTATTCCCGGCACAATGGGCACGCTTGCGTCAATTCCGTTGTACCTATTGTTGGTTCAGCTACCGTTTCCTGCTTACGTTGCCGTGGTGGTGGTAAGCTGCATTATTGGTATTAAGATCTGCCAAGTAACGTCTGATGATATGGGCGTGCATGACCACGGTTCTATCGTTTGGGATGAGTTTGCGGGCTTTTGGATCACCATGAGCTTAGTGCCTATGCTGAATATCCCTGCCGATGACTGGAAATGGCTTCTGACTGGTTTTGTGCTTTTCCGCTTCTTTGACATGGTAAAACCTTGGCCGATTGGTTGGCTAGATGCGCGAATTCACGGCGGCTTGGGTATCATGATTGACGATATTGTAGCGGGTATTATGGCGGCTATTTCGTTGTATGCCGTGGCACATTTCGCAGGTTGGTTAGTGTGAGTTAACTGAAGGGCTAAGGTTTAGTTGGCGATACACCAAACTAATTAGCAGATACTAAAAAGGTTGACCCTAGGGCCAACCTTTTTAGTTTGCATAGCTTACGAGCTTACGTATTAAAGCTACTTGGCAAGATAGTCAGTGATAGACTTCTCAATCCCTTTCGCATCTAAGCCAAGCTCTTCATGCAGCTCACCTTGAGTACCTTGAGCAATAAACTTGTCTGGTAGGCCAAGGTTCAATACTGGCATCAGTAGTTTTTCTTGCATCAAGAATTCAATCACACCCGCACCCGCACCACCTGCAATCGCATTCTCTTCGATAGTTACCAGAATATCGTGGTCAGCAGCAAGTTGTTTGATCAGAGCTTCATCGAGCGGTTTCACAAAGCGCATATCTGCAACTGTCGCATCGATGGCGTCAGCGGCTTGAAGTACACTCTCAAGGAAAGTACCGAAGCTTAAGATAGCGACTTTCGAGCCATCTTTTGCTTTTTCGCTTTCGCGAACGATACGACCTTTACCAATCTCAAGCGCGGTAAATTCACTTTGTATCTCAGTGCCCATACCATTACCGCGAGGGTAACGAACGGCACTTGGACCTGTGTGCTGGTGGCCGGTGTAAAGCATTTGGCGACATTCGTTTTCGTCGCTTGGCGCCATGATCACCATGTTTGGAATACAACGCATAAAGCTTAAGTCGAACGCACCTTGGTGTGTTTGACCATCAGCGCCGACAAGACCAGCACGGTCGATAGCGAACATGACAGGTAAGTCCATGATAGCCACATCGTGGATCAGTTGATCGTAGCCACGTTGTAGGAACGTCGAGTAGATAGCGACTATCGGCTTATCACCCGCAATCGCCATACCGGTTGCTAGCGTCACAGCATGCTGCTCAGCAATTGCTACGTCGAAGTATTGTTCTGGGTACTCTTTCGAGAAACGCACCATGCCAGAACCTTCACGCATTGCAGGCGTGATCGCCATTAGCTTAGGATCTTGCGCAGCCATATCACACAGGAAGTCACCAAAAATCTTAGAGAAAGTTGGTTTAGAGCTGGTGCTCTTAGGCAGACTTGAGTGTGCTGGATCGAATTTCGGTACGCCGTGGTAACCGATTGGATCTTTCTCAGCTGGCTCGTAGCCTTTGCCTTTCTTAGTCATGATATGCAGGAACTGAGGGCCTTTAAGGTCTCTCATGTTCTTAAGCGTTTTAATCAGCTCATTGACATCGTGACCATCAATTGGGCCAATGTAGTTAAAGCCTAACTCTTCGAACATGGTGCCAGGGACAACCATGCCTTTTAGATGTTCTTCTGTACGACGAACCAGCTCTTTAATCGGCGGAACGCCTGATAGCACTTTCTTGCCGCCCTCACGAATTGACGTGTAAAGACTGCCAGAAAGAACTTGAGCTAGGTGGTTGTTTAGCGCACCTACGTTTTCAGAGATCGACATCTCGTTATCGTTCAGGATAACCAGCATGTCATTGTGAATATCGCCCGCGTGGTTCATGGCTTCAAATGCCATACCCGCAGTAATCGCGCCATCACCAATCACACTCACGACTTTACGGTTCTTGCCTTCTTTCTTCGAACTGATAGCCATACCAAGTGCAGCACTGATCGATGTTGAAGAGTGACCAACAGAAAGGGTGTCGTATTCGCTCTCTTGACGCCATGGGAATGGGTGCAGTCCATCTTTTTGACGGATAGTCGACAAGCGGTCGCGACGACCTGTAAGAATTTTGTGCGGGTATGCTTGGTGGCCAACATCCCAAACCAACTGGTCAAAAGGCGTGTTGTACACATAGTGCAGAGCAACGGTTAGCTCTACTGTACCTAAGCCTGACGCTAAGTGACCACTTGACTGGCTCACTGAGTTAAGAAGATAGGTACGTAATTCATCACAAAGCTGTGTCAGCGTCTCTTTTGGAAGTAGACGCAAATCCTCTGGCTTATCAGCCAAAGCAAGAGTTGGGTACTTTGATATATCAAGAGTCATAGGTAATGCGCGCTTATTGTCTTAGTTCTTGCGCTCGATGACGTATCGGGCGAACTCTTCGAGTAACTGGGTATTGTATGGGATTGCAGCCAAAGCTTGAAGCGCTTCCTGTAGCAGAGTTTGCGCTTTTTCTTGAGCGCCCTCTAAACCTAGCAAAGAAGGGTAGGTGCTTTTGTTCAATTCTTGGTCAGAACCCTGTGGCTTCCCCAAAGTTTCAGTATCGCCAGTGATATCTAAAATATCATCTTGAACCTGGAATGCTAATCCAATGGCGTCGGCGTACTTGTCTAATTGAGGCATCACTTCAAACGCTTTTTCACCAGCAGCGAGAGCACCTAAACGAATCGCACATTTCATTAGCGCGCCCGTTTTATTGCGGTGAACTTCTTCTAACTCTTCTAGCGTGACAGAGCGGTTTTCAGCTTCAATATCAAGTGCTTGTCCAATGCACATACCTTGTGCACCAGAGGCTTCGGCTAGGCGTTGAATCATTCGAACGCGATTGCTTTCACCGTCAGCACTTAATGTACCTTCCGCAAGTATAGTAAACGCGAGAGTTTGTAGTGCATCGCCAGTTAAAATTGCCGTTGCTTCATCGTATTTGATGTGACAAGTCTGATGGCCACGACGCAGTTCATCGTCGTCCATTGCTGGAAGGTCGTCGTGAATCAGAGAATAGGCATGAATACATTCGATTGCAGATGCTGGAGTGTCGAGTTCTTCAGCGGTGCAGCCGAGCATTTCCCCTGTAATGTAGACAAGAAATGGACGTGCGCGTTTACCGCCTAAAAGTAACCCATAACGCATCGCGTTGATCAGGTTCTGATCTTGGTGTGGTAGGCGATCAAGCCAAAGGTTCAGTTGCTCGTTATTACGTGCTTGATAAGACAATAAAGTCTCAATCATAGGGGATCTCATACAATTCGTTATTCTGGTTGTGGGTTAAAGTCACTAAGTTCTGCGTTTTCATCATTTTGCAGTAGGATGCTAACACGCTGTTCAGCATCGTTTAGTTTGCTTTGACCGGCACGAGCGAGGGAGATGCCTCGTTCGAACTTTTTCAGCGCATCATCTAAAGCTAGATCACCATTTTCTAGTTGATCAACCAAGCCATCAAGCTCTTCGATTGCTGCTTCAAAGCTCATATTTTCAGGTTTCTTAGTAGCCATAATAAATCTGCGTTTGGAAAGATGAACGAACGTTACCCTAGGCCGCTGAGATGGTCAAATGTAACCAAGAAATTTTGCTAGAAAGTTCGTTTTTAAGGGGCTTGAACGTACTTTGCTTGAATAACCTTAGCTTTATCGAGTTTATGCGCTACGTATAAGAGCAAAGTAAGCCAATAGTTGGGATTCAAAAACGAAAAGTGTGATACTTAGGCCAAGAATTTACTAAAAGATCTTATAGTCTTGCCGATACAAAGATTATCGTCGACATAGAGCTACAAAAAAGCATGAGGAGTGCTCAGTGGATTTAGCAACCCTAATAGGTTTGATTGGTGGATTTGCCTTTGTAATTATGGCAATGATCCTAGGTGGAAGCCTCGGGATGTTCTATGACACGACATCCATTTTGATCGTAGTTGGGGGCTCAACCTTTGTTGTTCTAATGAAGTTCACCATGGGACAGTTCTTTGGTGCGACTAAAATCGCAGGCAAAGCTTTTATGTTTAAAGCGGATGAGCCTGAAGATCTTATTGCGAAAGTTGTAGAGATGGCTGATGCGGCTCGTAAAGGTGGTTTTTTAGCACTGGAAGAGATGGAAATTAACAACAGTTTCATGCAAAAGGGCATCGATCTTTTGGTGGATGGCCATGATGGAGATGTAGTTCGTGCTGCACTGCAAAAAGACATCGCATTAACCACAGAGCGTCATGAGCAGGGCGCGAAGGTGTTCTCTGCATTTGGTGATGTAGCACCCGCGATGGGTATGATTGGTACCTTGGTTGGCTTGGTTGCCATGCTTTCTAACATGGATGATCCAAAAGCGATCGGCCCTGCGATGGCGGTGGCACTTTTAACCACCCTATATGGTGCGATTCTTTCGAACATGGTGTTCTTCCCAATTGCCGACAAGCTTGCGCTGCGTCGTGACCAAGAGACACTCAACCGTCGTTTGGTTATGGATGGCGTACTCGCGATTCAAGATGGTCAGAACCCACGAGTAATCGATGGTTACCTGAAGAGCTACCTAAACGAAGGTAAGCGTACGATTGATGGTGAACCTGCGTAAGAGGAGTTGAAGATGGATGAAGAAAATCCATGTAAATGTCCTCCTCCGGGATTGCCTCAATGGATGGGGACATTTGCTGACTTGATGTCACTGCTGATGTGTTTCTTCGTACTGCTGCTCTCATTCTCTGAGATGGACGTACTGAAGTTCAAACAGATCGCTGGCTCGATGAAATTTGCGTTTGGTGTACAAAACCGCTTGGAAGTGAAAGACATTCCTAAAGGCACCAGCATCATTGCACAAGAGTTTCGACCTGGTCGTCCAGAGCCGACACCGATTGATGTGATCATGCAGCAGACGATTGATATTACGCAGCAAACGCTTGAGTTTCATGAAGGTGAATCTGAGCGTGCTGGCGGTACCATGCGTGATCAAGGCAAGATGACCGGAGGCAAGTCGCCAGAGGTTTCGACTCACGACAATCAAAACTCTGAGTCAGACCAACAGCAACAACAAGCTGAAGCTCAATCGCAAGAGATGGAAACCTTGATGGAAAGCATCAAGAAGGCGTTGGAGCGAGAGATAGACCAAGGCGCGATTGAAGTTGAAAACCTTGGCCAGCAGATTGTGATTCGAATTCGTGAGAAGGGTGCATTCCCATCGGGTTCTGCTTTCCTACAGCCTAAGTTCCGACCTTTGGTGAGACAGGTTGCTGAGTTGGTGAAAGATGTTCCGGGTATCGTTCGAATCTCAGGGCACACCGATAATCAACGTCTTGATTCCGAGCTTTATCGCTCTAATTGGGACTTGTCATCACAGCGAGCAGTGTCTGTTGCTCAAGAGATGGAAAAGGTGCGTGGTTTCTCTCATCAACGCTTGAGAGTACGCGGCATGGCGGATACCGAGCCAGTCGAGCCGAACGATACTGAATGGCAACGTAGCCTCAACCGCCGCGTTGAAATCAGCATCATGCAGGGCGAGCCGCTTTACAGTGACGAAGTACCTGTTATTAATGAATAGCCGATACGTGTACACACGGTAGCATGCAGATAGCATCGAAAGCCCAACCTTATAATGAGGTTGGGCTTTTTGTTTGCTGGTCTTCAATGGTTCTCTCTGCGGCATTTATGTCGTTTCGAAACCTGCTACTGTTAATAACAAGCGGTTTAATGATGGTGTTACAGCAAGCACTCTTTTCCTTGCTTCACTTTCTCATGTATAATTCGCGCCCTTAGATTTAGATATGATCTATTCTTGCTTCAAGTGCTGTGTAAATTCTCTAATTTACTTGGCGATGAGCGTTTTCAAAATTTTGAACATTAATGTTGTGAAAGTACTATGAAATTTATTGTTAAGCCCCATCCGGAAATTTTTGTAAAAAGTGAATCGGTGCGTAAGCGCTTCACAAGGATTCTAGAGTGCAACATTCGTAACGTTATTCAACGTCGCTGTGAAAGTGTTGCGGTATTCAACCGTCGCGATCATATTGAAGTGACGTCTGAGAGTGACCAGTACTACGCAGAAGTGTTAGAGGCTCTGACTCACACTCCAGGTATTCACCACTCTCTTGAAGTTCAACAGTCTGAATTCAAAGACTTGCACGATATTTACGAGCAAGTACTAGAACGCAGCCGTGCTGACATTGAAGGCAAGACTTTCTCTGTACGTGCTAAGCGTCGTGGTAAGCATGACTTTACCTCTATTGAACTTGAGCGCTACGTAGGCGGCGGTCTAAACCAAGCAGTTGAGTCAGCGAAAGTTCGACTTAAGAACCCTGATGTAACCGTTAAGGTTGAAGTGGCTAACGACAAGCTAAACCAAGTTCTAGCTCGTCACAAAGGCCTCGGTGGCTTCCCTCTTGGTACTCAAGAAGATCTACTGAGCTTGATCTCTGGCGGCTTTGATTCTGGTGTTTCAAGCTACCTGCATATCAAACGCGGCTCTAAGGTTCACTACTGTTTCTTCAACCTTGGTGGCCCAGCGCACGAGATTGGTGTTAAACAAGTGGCTCACTACCTATGGAATAAATACGGCTCATCTGCAAAGGTGAAGTTCATTTCTGTAGACTTTGAACCTGTGGTTGCTGAAATCCTTGAGAACGTAGAAGACGGCCAAATGGGCGTTGTTCTTAAGCGTATGTTCATGCGTGCTGGTGGTATGGTTGCAGACAAGTTCAAGATCGAAGCGTTGGTTACTGGTGAAGCACTAGGTCAGGTATCAAGCCAAACGCTAACTAACCTGCGTCACATCGACAACGTGACAGATACTTTGATTCTTCGTCCGCTTATCAACTGGGATAAAGAAGACATCATCGACCTTTCTCGTATCATCGGTACTGAAGACTTCGCTAAGGTAATGCCTGAGTACTGTGGTGTTATTTCTAAGAAGCCAACAGTGAAAGCGAAGAAAGGCAAACTGGAAGCAGAAGAAGCTAAGTTTAACTTTGAAGTGCTGGATCAAGTGATCGAGAACGCTCGTGTTATGGATATCCGTGACATCGAGAAAGAGAGCCAAGAGCAAGCGCCTGAAGTTGAACAAGTTCAAGCTGTTGCTGAGCACGCTATCGTTCTTGATATCCGTAGCCCAGAAGAAGAAGACGAAAGCCCATTAGAGATCGAGGGTGTTGAAATTAAACACATCCCATTCTTCAAGCTTTCGACTCAGTTTGGCGACCTAGACCAAGCGAAAGAGTACTTGCTGTACTGTGACCGTGGTGTAATGAGCCGTCTACAGGCACTTTACCTACAAGAGCAGGGCTTCCATAACGTTAAGGTTTACCGCCCATAGTGGTGTGTTGACCAAGCGTTAATCATTTTGCAAAGCCGTTTACTGAAAAGTAAGCGGCTTTTTTATTTTCTATTGTGAATGATTTACAGTAGTCAGACAGAGGCGTGAGTTTGGGCGTGCTATCGTCATGCTCAGCTTTGAAATTTTTGATTGATAGAAAGAGTGTGTTCTAAACGGGTTTATAAGTACCGAAGAAGTGTGAGTATCTTGAAGTATTCTGTTACTTTTTAGTGCAACTCAATGGTGCTATTTGTATGTGTTCAGTTGATTATTTGAGTGGGTGTCTGATTCTGTGATTGGCGATGAAAAATAATAAAGATTAATTAGCACAGCTATTGATAAACTTGTTGTTACATTTCTTTGCACATAAAAAAACACCGCCCATAAGGCGGTGTAAACAAATTTGACAGACAGGTCAAAATAAATACAGGAAGTACATGCCTCGTTTCAGTATAAACTGCAACAAAACATTTGGTAGAACTCTACCCAACTCGAAAAGAACGAGTTTGCAAACACAACATCGCAGGAGCTAAGCCAATTGATTCTAGAGAGAATCAAGCCGTTCAGGCTAGCTGCTGCGGGATGAAATATAGAATTTCTCTGGCTGCTAGGCAATGGACAAATTATAATGTTTCAGATAAAAAAAACTAATGCTTATTTAGAGAGTAACTATGTCTCGTCGATTACCCCCATTAAACTCGCTAAGAGTGTTTGAAGCTGCAGCTCGACACTTGAGTTTTACGCGTGCTGCAGAAGAGTTGTTTGTTACTCAAGCGGCAGTCAGTCATCAGATCAAAGCGCTTGAAGAATTCTTATCTTTGAAGCTGTTTCGCCGAAGAAACCGCTCTTTGCTGCTAACTGAAGAAGGTCAAAGCTACTTCTTAGATATCAAAGATATTTTCACATCACTAGCAGAAGCGACAGACAAAGTGCTGGAGCGAAGTGAGAAGGGCGCATTGACCATCAGTTTACCGCCGAGTTTTGCTATTCAATGGTTGGTACCAAGGCTCGCTGACTTTAATCAGCAAGAGCCTGATATTGATGTAAGAATCAAAGCCGTTGATATGGATGAAGGCTCGCTAACCGATGATGTAGACGTCGCTATCTATTATGGCCGAGGTAATTGGTCGGGGCTTAGAGCCGATAAGCTTTACCAAGAATACTTGATCCCTCTTTGCTCACCTTCCGTGCTGCTAGGAGTAAAACCATTAGAATCTCTCAGTGATTTGGCATGTCATACGCTACTGCATGATACATCTCGAAAGGATTGGAAACAGTTTGCTAAGCAAAATGGTATTGATGGGGTAAACGTTAATCATGGCCCTATCTTCAGTCACTCAACCATGGTATTGCAGGCGGCCGCTCACGGGCAAGGTATTGCTTTGGGTAATAATGTGTTGGCGCAACCTGAAATCGAAGCAGGTCGTTTGATTGCACCTTTTGATGAAGTGTTGGTAAGTAAGAACGCCTTCTATGTAGTGTGTCATGAGAAACAAGCTGACATGGGGCGTATTGCGACTTTCCGTGATTGGATGTTGGCGAAAGCGCAAAGTGAACAAGAGGACTTACTTGATGAATAACCTCATCATTGATGGTGAAGACAACCCAATAACCTTTATCTTTGCACATGGTGCTGGCGCAGGTATGGATCATGAGTTCATGCAGTCGGTAGCAAAAGGGTTGGCGTTTAAAGGGATACGAGTGATTCGTTTTAATTTCCCTTACATGATTAAACGTGCTGAAGATGGTAAGCGTCGTCCACCTGATCGAGCCCCTAAACTGCTCGAAGCTTACCAAGATATTATCGGACAGGTAGATGCCGATAAGCTTGTGATTGGCGGTAAGTCGATGGGAGGACGTATGGCGAGCCATTTGTCTGAACTTGATAAGGTGGCCGCAATGGCCTGTTTAGGCTTTCCTTTCCACCCACCAGGTAAACCCGAGAAATACAAAGGTGAGCATCTGGCTGAGTTAGCAAAGCCATGCCTCATTTTACAAGGTGAGCGCGATACCTTTGGTAAGCGTGAAGAGTTTGCTGATTTTGATCTGTCTGATTCTATTCGTGTTGAATTTATTCCCGATGGCGACCACAGCTTTAAACCTCGTAAGAGTTCTGGTTACACCGAGCAGCAGAATATTGCGTTAACCGTTGAGAAGTTATCAGCGTTTATCAAAGAGGTACTCAATGAGAAGTAAGTATTTACTCACGTTTGCTGGCATCTCTGGTGCGGTTGCTGTGATGCTTGGCGCCTTTGCAGCTCACGGTTTGAAAGCTATCTTGTCTGAATATCTGCTAGGCGTGTTTGAGACGGGTGTTCAGTACCAATTTATCCATACTCTAGCGATATTGGCGTGTGGCGCTCTGCTGCAGATGAAACTTGGCGCTAAATCACAAAAATATTTTTTCATTGCGGCAATTTGCTTTATCATCGGCATCCTTTGTTTTAGTGGCAGCCTTTATGGCTTGGCACTGACAGGAATAAAATGGTTTGGCCCTATCACTCCGTTTGGTGGTCTACTATTTATCATTGGTTGGGGAGTCTTCTCCTTCGCTGCTTTGAATATAAAAGAGGTAACTCAGTGAAACACGTACTACTTTATTGTCGCTCTGGTTTTGAAAAAGAATGTGCTGGCGAAATTCAAGACAAGGCAACACAACTGGAAGTGTTTGGTTTTCCTCGCCTAAAGAACAATACAGGTTTTGTATTGTTTGAATGTTACCAAGCAGGTGAAGCGGACAAGTTGATCAAAGAGATCGATTTCCAATCACTGATCTTTGCTCGTCAAATGTTGGCAGTGGCTGTTGAAATTAAAGACCTGCCAACCGATGACCGTATTTCTCCAATTCTTGAGGCGCTTTCTGAGAAAGAAGGTTTCCCTCGTTGTGGTGATATCCGTATTGAAACGCCAGATACTAACGAAGCAAAAGAGCTTTTGAAGTTCTGCCGTAAATTTACCGTGCCGATGCGTCAAGCTATGCGTGGTAAAGGCCTGATGACTGCGAAAGATAACGCTAAGAAGCCTGTGCTTCATTTATGCTTCATCGCTCCGGGCCACTGTTTTGTTGGTTACTCTTACCCAACGAATAACTCCCAGTTCTTTATGGGTATCCCTCGTCTGAAGTTCCCATCAGATGCGCCAAGCCGTTCTACATTGAAGCTAGAAGAAGCATTCCACGTATTCATCCCTCGTGATGAGTGGGACGAGCGTTTGGCTCCAGGTATGTGGGGTGTTGATTTAGGTGCATGTCCAGGTGGTTGGACTTACCAATTGGTTAAGCGCTCGATGTTCGTTCACTGTGTTGATAACGGCATGATGGCAGACAGCCTAATGGAAACAGGTCAAATTAAGCACCACATGGTGGATGGCTTTAAGTTTGAACCAGACCGTAAGAACGTAACTTGGATTATCTGTGACATGGTTGAGAAGCCAGCTCGTGTTGCTCACCTTATGGGTGAGTGGATCATCAAAGGCTGGGCGAAAGAAGCACTGTTCAACCTTAAACTGCCTATGAAAGGCCGTTACGATGAAGTACTGCAAGATATCGAGAACCTAAAAGTGTTCCTGATTGAGAACAAAGTGAAGTTCAAGATGCAGGCTAAGCACCTTTACCACGATCGCGAAGAGATCACGGTTCATATTCAGGCGCTTTCAAACATCTCACCGCACTAATATTTACGTTAGTGTGTCAGTGATAAAAAATGCTCCTTTAAGGGGCATTTTTTGTATCAATATTATCGAGTCACAGCGACTTAAGCGTTTGCTTCGTAACGAATATCTTGCAGGTTGAACCCTAAATCAATATCGGTTTTGAGTGCCGATACTTGCTTACATACACGAGCGGATTCGATGTGTTCGTCGAACTTCTTACGATATTTTTTCGGCAGATCTTCTGCTTGATAGGCCGCTTCGATATCTGGGTAAGTGGTCAATATCTCTTTGGCTGCTTTTGGCCCGATACCTGGGATGCCCGGTACTTGGCTTGAGCTTACGCCCGTTAATCCCCAGTAATCCGCCAGTTGTTCAGGTTTAACGCCAAACTCAGCTTCGATAAAGGGTTTATCTAACCAGCGGTGCTGGAAGTAATCTCGGATCTGAAGCGTTGGTGACAACAGTTGGCAGTAGCCCTTATCCGTCGAGACGATGGTGACGGTTTCTCCGTGGTCAGCCACTTTCTTTGCCAGTGTTGCGACGAGATCATCCGCTTCATCGCCATCAGACAGCAGTGAATCAATGCCTAACTCCCACCAAGCTTGTTGAATAGCATCAAGGCCTTTCATCAATGGCTCAGGCATGGGTTTACGGTTCTGCTTATAAGCAGGAAGCACATCTGCGCGCCAACCACGGTCTTGTAAATGGTGATCAAATACCGCGATGATGTGGGTAGGCTTTGATTCATTCAGAATCTTATTGAGAGTGCGAATTGTGGTGGTAATGGTTCTTGCTATATCGGTTGGATCCGGCTGAACAGAGTGCACGCGTCGGATGAGGTTTAAGGCATCGATAATAACAAGATGGATAGACATAAGTTTCCACTAAATAGGCAATAAAAAAGGGGCTGCTAGCCCCTTATAGTAACGTATCACTTGGTGAGTTGAAACGTTGGTAACGTAAACGCCTTAATCACGTGAGGCGATTTTATAGCAAGGCACGTAGTCGGTCCCTCCCGGTAACTTCATTCGATGTTGCTCAACAAAGTCATTCAGCAGTTGGTCCATCTTGGTCATTAGCTCTTTGTCGCCATCAATTAGGAATGGGCCGTGCTTCTCGATCTCCAGAATACCCTCTGCTTTGACGTTACCAGCCACAATGCCTGAGAACGCTTTACGTAAATTAGCGGCTAGGCTTTCTGTTTTTTGGTCCATATGAAGATCAAGCGCCGCCATAGATTCGTGTGTTGGGTCGAATGGCAGTTGGAACTCAGGCTCAATATGCAGTGACCAGTTGTAGCTGTAGGCATCACCGGTCTCTTTACGGTGAGAACGCACATCTGGCATCGCTTGTTTCATGATTTTCGCAGCGCGTGCTGGGTCATCAATCACGATCTCGTAATGTTTCTGAGCATCAGGCCCTAGAGTTTCCCCAATGAACTTATCGATTGAGCGGAAGTAAGCCTCACTCTCTTTCGAGCCCGTTAACACAATCGGCATTGGCTGTTCGGCGTTATTCGGGTGCATCATGATCCCTAAGATGTACAGCAGCTCTTCGGCCGTGCCGGGGCCGCCTGGGAAAATGATGATGCCATGTGCCATACGAACAAACGCCTCAAGACGCTTCTCAATATCTGGCATGATCACCAGTTCGTTTACTATCGGGTTTGGTGGCTCAGCGGCAATGATTGAAGGCTCTGTCAGCCCTAAGTAACGATGATCAGTATAACGTTGCTTAGCGTGACCAATAGCCGCGCCTTTCATTGGCCCTTCCATCGCACCCGGTCCACAACCGGTACAGATGTTCAGCTCACGTAGGCCGAGCTCATTACCGACTTCACGAGTGTATTGGTATTCGCTGGCATTAATAGAGTGACCACCCCAACATACAATCAGGTTAGGCTCGATGCCTGGCGTCAACGCACCTGCATTTCTCAAGATACCAAACACAAGGTTAGTAATGTGAGTGGCATTAGTCAGGTTGAGCCTTTGGTTATCGGCTAAGTGCATGTTGACGTAAACAATGTCACGCAGCACTGAAAATAGGTGCTCTTGAATACCCTTGATGATTTCACCATCGACAAAGGCATGCTCTGGTGGGTTGCTTAGTTCGAGCTTAATACCACGCTCACGGCGAACGACTTCGACATCGAACGACAGATATTTGTCGAGCAACTCTTTGGAGTTGTCGGTATGGCTACCCGAGTTCAGGACCGCTAACGTACAGTTGCGATACAGTTGGTACAGATCACTAGACGCGGTTTTCTTAAGACGCTCAACCTCAAGTTGAGAGAGTAAATCCATGCTACCGGCAGGGCTGATATGAGTGATCATAGTGCCTCCTTGTTGAAAAGAGCAGGGGACGTTGAAGTGACCCTCTGGCTCGAGAGTGAGAAGCAAACGTTGAAAGTGTTTGGTTAAAGGTAGGAGAGAGTTAACCAGACGAAACGGATACGACAGCGTTGCTTGCCATGAATGCTTGTTAAGCGAATGTTAATCATTAGCTTAGCAAACATTGAGGGAAATGGTATGTGATAAGTATTTGAAAAAATGAAATAAATTAAATCTAGGGCTGGCCTAGTGCCAAACAAGTTGGTTGGTACCGCGTTGTTTTGCTTTATTTAGAGTATTATTGAGTCGCTCTAGCACTTCTTCAGGTGTATCTGACTCTTTAAACTGAGTACTTGCCGCGCATAAAGTGATCGTGATTTGCTGGTCACGGAATTTAAAGGGCAGGCGGCTTACTTGAGTTTGAATGTTCTGAATCACCTGATGGCAATATTCATCGGTTTGCTCTGGCAGCAATAACACAAACTCTTCACCTGAAAAACGTGCCACAGTATCGGTGGTGCCTGCTTCTTTGGTAATAGTTCTTGCGATGATCTTGAGTGCTTTGTCGCCCGCGGTGTAACCAAAGCTATCGTTAATTGCTTTGAAGTTGTCGATGTCGAGCAGTACTACGCGTAGCGAGTGTTGAGCGCGGATCCAGCGGCGATACTCAAGCTCTAAGCGATCAGTAAAGGCAGTGCGATTGTAAACCTTGGTTAGAGGATCAAGCAGCATACGCTGAGCCTGATCTTCCAAGCGCTTACGGTAATCTTGCGTCACTTCATAGAGTGAATCTAACTGAGTCTTTCCGTAACTCATTCTCTCTATCAGAGCTTGTTCTTTTTGCTCTGCGTGGTTCAGCCTTTCCGAAAGAGAGGCGATTTCACTGAGTAGCGGATTAATCGACAGCTTTAAACTATCAATATCTTTCGCTTTATCTACCGAGCTTTGGCTTCTAGTGACTAGTTCATTTAACTCAGAGTTTAGACCTTGTCGGTGCTCAAAGTAGCTCTGGCTCTGGTCGGCATTTTGGTCTGCCGTTTTGATGCTGGAAGCTAGAGATGAATTAAGCTGATCGATGAATTGTTCAGACTTCTTACGTTCTAGGTTGGTGCCTTCAATAACCAGTTTGAGGATCTGAAGTGTTAGCTCAAGTAGGTTTTGTGTGGAAACACCAAGCAGCAGCTTCGCTCGAATATCGGTAAGTAGATCACCCGATTCACCCTCGAAGTCGAGTTCAGTGATCAGATGTTGTAGTTCGTTTGATAGGTCGGAAAGGAGCTCTTGTTCCGGAGAGTGCGCAGCGTCAGCAAAATGGGTGCGTGAGTTATTCGCCATAATCTTTATGGCACGCTCATAAATACCGAGAAGTTTCATGGCGTGGTCGACTTTCTGACTGCCATTGCATTCGGAGAAGCTAAGTAAGTTTCGTAGGTCGCGTTTGAGCTGTGCTGGAAGGCCAGTTATGCGCTGCAGCGTTTCCCCACTGTGCTTAATGCTATCGTCCAGATACCCGTTCTGTTTATCCATAGCCAACGTTTTCTGCTTAAGCATCCTTTCTAATACTGCCAGTTTTGGGATCATTGAGCTAATGTCTTTTTGCTTTTCTAGCTCTTCCCTAAGGGCAATGAGGTTTTCATCTAAATGGCTGTTACTACCAACACATGCATCACTTAAAGACGTGACGATACGCTTTAGAACTTTCTGTTCTCTAATAAACTTGAACGAGGTGTCTCTTTGCGTCAAACGGACCTGCTCCAACTGAGATTTCAGCTGGTGGAGTTGCGCCTGAATGTCTTTTTCAAGAATGCCCATAGATGTATTTATTAGCGCCGCGTAGACCGATCTCGATCATTTTGATGAAATTCCGTTACATCGATAATAACAAAACTAAAAATAAGGTCACGACTTGCTGCTCTTAACCGCTCGCAAATCAGTCATCTTTTAGCATTTTTTTGATGTTGTCCTCATTCTGGTACGAGGATTGTATTTTTATTAACCCTTGATTAATCGCATGTTTACACGCTTCTCTTATGTTACCAGTTGCAAGGCTCGCTGCTGGTGCATTATCGATAGCTTTTAGATAGACCCATTGGCTACTGCGCTCTTTGAGACTGATCTCACGGGCGAGATTGGTCGACATCAACAATACGTCGAGCAGCTCTTGATCGTTAATTGCGGTGTAAGCGCGTGGCAAGAATGGGTAGTCAGCGATGCCCATACGGACCGTTCGGTTGATGTTTCGCTCTGTTTCGAAGTCATTCACCCAAGACTGAATCTTTCTGAACATGTCCTCAGGCGACAAATCACGGTCCGCGTTTGGCTCGATATAAAGCAGGTTCGCATCCGAGAAGTGGTAGACACGAGCTGGGCCTTCAAGCTTAGATTTTAGGAATTCACCGAAAGCGTCTTCCAGTTCTAGACCGGCTTTGTAACCGTTCTGCGTGTACATATTGCGTAAGAACGGTAAATCAATCATCACGAAGCGTAAGCGGTCGTTGAGTGGCTCATGAATCAATTCGCCAAGTTGCCACTGTTCGAAGGTCTGGCTGGTTTGTTCTAGCGAATTGGACAGCTTGGCATTCAGCATTCTGAGGTTCGGGAGCTTAGATCGTGAGTGCGTAAACAGGTCTGTTCGTAGTGAGTCGACTTCTTTGGCTAAGGTTTGAATGAGGTAGCCACGGCGAAGCACAAAGAAGAACAAGATAATACTGAACAAGAATAGGGCGAACGATATTTTCTGGAACTTGCGATGCTCTAGTTTGTACTTTTCTAGCTCTTGCGCTTGGCCTGCGTAGTGCAGGGTTTGTTCGGCAAATTCTTTCTGTTGACGGAACGCGTCTTCGCCAACACGGTTGAGTTTTTGCTGCTCTAGAGAGACAAGGCTGTTGTATTGCTTGAGGTTTGCCAATGCTTGCTGTGGACGACCTGCCTGTTCATAACCCAAAGAAAGTAAGTAGTACGAGCGTTGTGAAAGGCGCATGTTCTCTATCTGGCGTGAGATCTCAAGTGCACGTGTCGCATGCTTTATCACGTCTTCGCTTTCTTGTAGGTGATACGCTAACCCTGCAGATAACAGTGCAGCACGGCCTTCCAGCTTTGGAATGTCGGTATATTCCAGCAGCTCAAGGGCACGGGTTAGGTACTGTTCTGCTAGAGGGTAGTTATAAAGGCGTAAGTAGGTCGCCGATAGACTTAGTCGGATATCAATGACTTGGTGGATATCTCGGTCAGTGCTTTCGTGATCAAGAACGTTGAAGAAGTGTACCAAGGCAAGGTTATATTTCCCTTGATAGAAGTACACATCCCCCATTTTCTTAAGCACTTGTGCTAAGACAGGCGAGTTTTCAAAGTTGTCATAGAAATCAGCGGCTTGAGATAGGTGTTCTAACGCTTTATCCAACACTTGGCGCTCAAAGAAAAGCTGCGCAAGTAGGCGGTTGACCTTGGCCAAACGTGAACTTAGATTGCCCTCTACTGATTTCCAGTAGCCATACAACAACTCGGATAACGCGTGGTTGTACTCTTTGTGAGTCAGATAAAACTCGCCGACGGAGATATGGTAGTCGATGGTGACTTTTTCAGAGTAACGTTGATCGAGATAGGTTTTGGCTTCTTGATAGAACTTTTCGGCTTCATCGATCTTGTTGTCGTAAGAGGCGATGTCGGCTTTCAACATGATCAAGCGATAGGTAATGCCTTCCGTTAAGCGTAAGGTTTTATTCACCGACTCTAGATTTGTTTCAATGTTAGTGAGCTCTGATTTTGCTTTGGCTGATTTTCTATCACTCAGCCAAAGTAAGCGAACTTTTAGGATCTGAAGATCTATTTTTAGGTAATCAAGCTTATAGGTTTGCGCTAGCTCGGAGGCTTTGTCGATGTGCTGAATCGCAATACGCATATTGCCAAGGTTGTATTCCGCTTTGGCTAAGATCTTATACGCATCGATACTGCTGTTTGGTGTTCGAATCGAGGAGTCTGTCTCTTCGCGAGAAATAGCTGAAGGGCTTTTCTCGCGTTGATCAGAAAGGACACGCAGCGTTAGGTAGCTGTTGGCCATTTGTTTTGCTTGGCTCGGATCGATCTCAACCAAATTATTGGCTTCATTGAGTAGCGCCGACGAATAAACCGACGCATTGACCGATGTGCTTAAGCTTAAAATAAATAGACTAACAACGTATAACCAACGCATTTCAATGTCCCTTTAAAGATTTGGTAGGTTCAAATAAGTGTGGGTGGTTCTCGCCTGATTATTGGCGAGCCATACGCTTATTGTGGCTTGGTCTATCTTGCTCTGTTGAACGGTATGGGTTGATATCCAGACCACCACGACGTGTGTAACGTGCGAACACAGTTAGCTTCGAAGGTGCACAGTATTTCATGATGTCAGTGAAGATACGCTCAACACATTGTTCGTGGAATTCATTGTGCTCACGGAAAGAAACTAAATAGCGTAGCAGAGCTTCACGGTCAATTTGCTTACCAGAATATGCGATCTCAACGCTGCCCCAATCCGGTTGATTGGTGATCAAACAGTTCGACTTCAATAGGTGGCTGTGCAGTGTTTCTTCAACGTCTTGTTCGCCTGCAGCGCCTTCAAGCAGCGACGCTTCAAAGTCGTAGCTAGTGATTTGGATGTCTTGGTTGTCGATACAGTCACCTGCCATCGTCACGATAGGTTGGTTAGTGTAGTCGGTTACTGAGTTTACATTCACAATCACCGTTTCGCCTGCACATGCCGACAAATCTTGGGTCAGGCGCTCGGTTACTTGATCCCAGTTTTCAAATTGAGTCTGGTTGTAGCTGTTCAGGTACAGCTTGAAAGATTTTGATTCAATTAAATTTGGGCTGGTTGCTGGGATGAAAACTTCACCGACAGCCACTTGTGGTAGACCATTGGTGTTTAGCCACGAAAGCTCGTACATCGTCCAAATATCATGACCAACAAAAGGCAGCTCGCCGTTTAGCGCAAGATCATCGCGATTAAGGCTACGAGGCACTGGTTGCAATAAACTTGCATCGTATTGGTTAGAGTACTCAGTTTTTTGGCCAAGGGTTAAACCCGCTAGCTCTTTTGCGTCAGAATATTTGCTCATACTTTCGTTTCAAATTCGATTAGAATGGGGTCGATTTTACTGAATCCCCCTTACCCTGTCATTAAGTCATCGCTTAATCGGCGCGGAAAGGGCTCGGATTCTATTTATTATTTTGTGTTTAGGAGATTTTCATGACTCAACGTGCTCAAGACGCACTACTTTCTTTTAGTCAGCGATACGTTGACGCGTGGAAGCAGAAACACCAAAGCTTACCTCGTAATGAGGAGTTGGTGGACATCGTATCGCTATGCGTAGAAGAAAAGAGTGGCGATGCCGTGTTGTGGAAGCACTATCCACGTGAGCAATTCGCGGATTTCACCAACGTTGAAACCGGTATTGAGTTGACTCTGCATGAAGACATCAAAACTTTCTACGGCGCACAATTCAGCGCAGATATGAACGCAACTTTCGATGGTAACGAATTGACTCTGTTACAGATTTGGAGTGATGAAGACTTCGAATGCCTACAAGAAAACATTTTGGGTCACCTAGTAACTCAGCGTCGCTTGAAGCTAAAACCAACGGTTTTCATTGCCGCGACCGATGCTGAGCTGGATGTTATCTCTATCTGTAACCTAACGGGTAACGTGATTTTGGAGCGCTTAGGTACCAAAAATCGTGATGTGCTCGCCGAGACATTGGCAGAATTTTTAGAAAAGCTACAACCAGCGGTATAAATAGATGTACGTACTAGAACTTCAATTTGAGTGTTTTGATAACACAACGGTAAGCGCTGTCGACAAGGCGGTTAATGGCTTAATGGATGCACTTCGTTATAACGGACAAGTGTTAGGTCGTGAGTTCCCAATCGTGATGGGCGATGGTGAATTCTATGTTCGCGTTGTGTGCCCGGAGCAAGATAGCTTGCACCCGCGCAATCACTCAGACTTTGTGAAAGTGTGTTTTGATCGCTTGTCTAACGCGAGCCTACTAGCGCCTAAAATGCGTTTGCTAGGTCGAGATCTGAACTCAGAAGAAGTGGCAGAAGATGAAACACCAAGCTGGCAGGTGTTATACACGACATTCGTGCACACCTGTTCACCGCTGCGTAGTGGCGATAGCTTGCTACCAATCCCTTTGTATCGCAATCCACCTACCTTCAATGGCGACCATAAAGCCGTGTTGAAATGGCAGACCGAATGGCAAGCCTGTGATGAAGTACAAATGGGTGGTGGTTGTCGCGCGGAACATGCAACGCTAACCGAGATCAGTGACACGAAGAGTGTGCTGTTTAAACGCGGTTGGGGTCTAAGAGGGCGCATTGAGTATCTGACTAAGGTTCCAACCTACTACTACTTATACCGTGTCGGTGGGATCAGCCTGAAAGATGAAAAAGAGCGCAAATGCCCGCAATGTGGTGGTGAATGGCTGCTAGATGCGCCTATCCACGATATTTTCTATTTCAAGTGTGATGACTGCCGATTGGTGTCAAACATCTCTTGGGATCACCTGAAGTAATCGACTTTGTTTCGCTTAAATCTGAGATGCTTTACTTTCTAGCAAATCTTTATCATTAAAAAAGGGGCTGACGTTATGTCAGCCCCTTCGGGTATCTATACAGTGCTGTCGTTTAGTTGATTACCAACCTTTAACGACGCCACCTTGGAAGATTTCAGAAGCTGCGTTGTACACTTCTTCAGTTTGGTAAGCTTTAACGAAGTTTTGTACGTTTTCAGCGTTTAGGTTGTCTTCACGAGAAACGATTAGGTTTACGTAAGGAGAATCTTTGTCTTCAACGAATACGCCATCTTTTTGTGGAGTCAGGTTGATAGAGCTCGCGTAAGTTGTGTTGATGATAGATAGAGCAACATCATCAAGAGAACGTGGCAGTTGAGCTGCGTCTAGTTCAACAATCGTTAGGTTCTTAGGGTTACCCACGATGTCGCGAACTGTAGCTAGAAGACCTGCGCCTTCACGAAGTTCAAGAAGACCTTGTTGCTCAAGAAGAAGTAGAGAGCGACCTAGGTTTGTAGGGTCGTTTGGTACAGCAATACGAGCACCGTCTTGGATTTCGTCTACCGATTTCACTTCTTTAGAGTAACCCGCAATTGGGTAAACAAACGTGTTACCAGCGATAGTTAGCTTGTAGCCACGGTCAGCCACTTGCTGATCTAGGTACGGTGCGTGTTGGAATGCGTTGATGTCGATAGAACCATCATCTAGAGCTGCGTTTGGTGTTACGTAATCCGTGAAAGTAACCAGTTCAACGTCTAGGCCGTATTTCTCTTTCGCTACTTTAGCTGCCACTTCAGCAACTTGCGCTTCTGCACCTGCCATTACGCCAACTTTTACTTTAGAAGTATCCACTTCTTTATCGCCACAACCTGCTAGAACTAGCGCTGAAGCTGCTGCTGCGATAGTTAGTAAACCTTTAAGGTTAAATTTCATAATAATCTCCTTTTAATAAATCTATTTAATTAGGTTCAGACGACTCTACTCTTTATGTGTGAGTCTTTATCTGTGGTCAACACGGCGAACTAATGAATCACCGATTGATTGAATAATTTGTACCAGCACAATCAACATCACTACTGTCACAGCCATGATGGTCACATCGTAGCGGTGGAATCCGTAACGAATCGCGACATCACCTAGGCCACCTCCGCCTACAGTACCGGCCATTGCTGAGTAGCTCACCAGAGTCACTAGCGTAATCGTTACTGAGTTGATGATAGTCGGTAGTGCTTCTGGAAGCAGAACCTTATTGATGATTTGTGTTGGTGTTGCGCCCATTGATTGGGCCGCTTCCACTAGACCTGTTGGTACTTCAAGTAGTGCACTTTCGATAAGTCGAGCCACGAATGGGATAGCGCCAATCGTCAGTGGAACAATCGCTGCTGTTGTACCGATGAAGGTACCAATCAGCATCTTAGTCAGTGGAATAATCGCAACCATCAAAACTAAGAAAGGTACTGAACGACCCACGTTCACAATCGCACCTAGAATCTTGTTTACTTTGGTGTTCTCTAACAGGCCACCTTTTTTAGTCGTATGCAGAATCACGCCTAGTGGAATACCGACCGCGAAGCCAACAATGCCTGCAACAGCAACCATGTAAAGCGTTTCGCCTGTTGCGCCTAATAGAAGGTTACCGTTAAGGCTGATCCAGTCAGCAATCTCGTTGAAACTAAAGGACATAACCAAGCACCTCTACTTTTACATTGTTGTCGCGTAGGAATTGGATAGCAGCATTATCATCTGCTTCATTACCGAACAGTTCAGCGACCATCATGCCGAACTTCACGCCACCGGCGTAATCAAGGTCAGAACTTAAGATGCTGACATCGATATTGAATTTACGTGCGATTTGCGTCATTAGCGGAGCATCAACCGTTGCACCAGTAAACTCAAGACGCACCAGCGGGTAGCTGCTGTTTACGCGAGTCTCTTGCAAACGTGCTTGGTAATCTTCAGGGATCGTCAGATCCAACGTTGAGCGAATAAACTGATGCGCTAGCTCTGTCTTCGGATGAGCAAAGATGTCACCGACTGTACCTTTCTCTACCAATTCACCGCCGCCAATGATCGCAACCTCGTGACAAATGCTTTTAACCACATCCATCTCGTGTGTAATAAGCAGGATAGTGATGTTCAGCTTGCGGTTGATTTCACGCAGCAGCTCAAGGATAGATTGAGTTGTTGCTGGATCCAATGCGCTGGTGGCTTCATCACATAGCAGTACTTTCGGGTCAGAGGCCAGTGCGCGAGCAATCGCCACACGCTGCTTTTGACCACCACTTAGGTTTGCCGGGTAGGTGTCACGCTTATCAGCAAGGCCAACCAGTTCAAGTAACTCGCTGACTTTCGCTTCAATAATCGCTTTATCTTTACCAGCAAGTTCTAGAGGCAGTGCTACATTGTTAAATACAGTACGAGAAGACAGCAGGTTGAAGTGCTGGAATATCATGCCGATGTTACGGCGCGCTTCGCTAAGCTCTGATTTGCTGAGTTTTGTTAGGTCGATACCATCAACAATCACTTCACCCGAAGTCGGGGCTTCCAACATATTTACACAGCGGATTAGGGTACTTTTGCCTGCACCTGAAGAGCCGATGACTCCAAAGATTTGACCTTGAGGAATGTGGAGGTTGATATCAATTAAGGCGTTGATTTCTTTAGTGCCTTGATAAAAAACCTTGTTGACTTGATTCACTTTAATCATAGAGAAACCCGTGCAGGTAGAACAGAATAATATGTCGATAGCTCGCTCGATTTACAGACGATGCTATGGTGTTCTATGATCTAAGTCAATAGATATTTTTACGTCTAGACGGCTAAACGTCGATTGTGTTGATAAGCTAGAAACAAATCGTTAACGAACGCAAAACTAAATAGATAGTGATGAAGCAAATAAAGCGTGTAATAATTAATGATTAATAGAGAGTTGATAGAGAACAAAATTTTGTCTAAACCTGCTGTTTTTTTAGATCGTGATGGTGTGATTAACGTTGATCACGGCTACGTACATGATGAGCATGACTTTGAATACATCGATGGTGTGTTTGAAGCGGCGAAAGCGTTTAAAGATATGGGTTATTTATTGGTGCTAGTGACCAACCAATCTGGTATTGCTCGCGGCATGTTTAGTGAAGACCGTTTTCTTTCTTTAACGCAGTGGATGGATTGGAACTTTGTCGATAACGGCGTTGAGCTTGATGGCATCTATTACTGCCCGCACCACGCTGAACACGGTATTGGTGACTACAAGCAAGATTGTGAATGTCGTAAACCAAAGCCAGGTATGTTCATTTCTGCTCGTGACTTTCTGAAGATTGATATGGCTAACTCGGTCATGATCGGCGATAAAGCTGAAGACATGATGGCTGCAGAAGCGGCAGGTGTTGGCACAAAAGTACTGGTAAGAACCGGTAAGCCAATCACTGAAAAGGGTGAGGCGCTAGCTAGTGTGGTACTTGATAGCATTAAAGATGTACCTGCTTTCTTAAAAGGCTAAACGTTTTATTTATCACTAAGGTATGGACCTATCATTAGGCACTTACATTAGGTTTGTTCGAACCTGTGAATAGGCTAAGTGTCGTTGACTATATAAAGATGAGGAACGAAGTATGAAAGCTATGTTGGTAGCATCTCTATGTACAGTAGCATTGGTTGGGTGCTCTAAATCAGCAGCCCCTGAGACTGATAGCGCAACATCGAATGATCAATTCGCGACTTATCAATGTGAGTCTGACGTCTCGTTTGATGTGTCTTACCTTGATAATGAAAAAGCGGTACTACGCTTGCCTGATAATGAATACCGCCTGACTCAAGTTCCAGCGGGCTCAGGAACCAAATACATCTTAGATGATGGCACTTCAGAGATGATTAACAGCATCACTTTGCGCACGAAAGGTGACAATGCGCGTCTAGAACTTGGTCGCGTAGTCTATCGAAATTGCCAAAAGTAAGTCATAGTAAGAACTGCTAGTATTTACAAACAGTTAAGTGAGGGAATCTACCCTCACTTTTTCTTCTCTTCCCTTTAACGTTAGACTTTTTATGAGCAAAAAACTCACTATTCTTGATATTGCAAAGCTGTCCGGTGTTGGTAAGTCAACCGTATCACGCGTTCTGACCAATGATCCAAAAGTGAAACCTGAAACCCGTGAAAGGGTAGAAAGAGTAATTCAAGAATCTGGGTACACGCCTTCAAAGTCTGCGCAATCGATGCGCGGTGGCAGCCAAAAAGTCATCGGCGTAATCATTTCTCGTCTGGACTCTCCTTCTGAAAACAAAGCGGTAAGTACGATGCTGGCCGAGTTGTATCGAGCGGATTACGATGTCGTGATCATGGAAAGCCAACTTGATAGAGATAAAGCCAATGAGCACCTGCAAGTTCTAAAGCGTCGTAACGTTGATGGCATTATTGTATTTGGTTTTACTGACTGCGATATTCCGGCAATCGAAGCTTGGGAACACAAAGCGGTGGTGATTGCTCTGGATACCGAGAACGTGACGTCGATTAACTATGATAACCAACAGGTGATCAATAGTGCGTTGGTGCATTTATCGGATCAAGGGATCTCTGACGTTGGTTTTATCGGGGTTGATCCTAGTGATAAATCAACCGGTGAACTGCGTCTTAAGGCTTATCTCGATTGGTGTGAAAACACAGGTTCAGTGGCAAACTATCGTACTGGTCAACTTCATCACGAAAGTGCTTATCAGCTGGTGGATGAGGTGTTAACTCCCGCGACTCAAGCGATCGTTTGTGCCAGTGATACGCTGGCTCTTGGTGTAATCAAGCGTCTGCAAGAACTACAACGTGAAGATGTGGTCGTCACTGGCGTTGGTGGTAATGATCTTCTCTCTTTCTTATTCCCACGAGTATTTAGCATTGATCCTGGTTACCAATCTGCAGGTAAGTTGGCTGCTAATCTATTGATCTCTCAGCTTTTAGGCAATTCAGAGATCTCTCATCATACGCAATCTCCTATTCTATAATCCACTCAATTAAGCGAAATTGAACGGCTTAGATTAAAATTAGAGTGTGATCTCTTTCAATTAATGGGATTGTTCCCATTTTAATTTATCATTCATACGGGCATTATAATAACCGTAATTGGGAATGTTCCCATAAATCTAAGTCTGAGTGATTATAGCTTGCATGGTTTAGATGAGTAATTGAATGAAACCAGGGTGGGGTAGTATGAGTAAGATAGCGAAGCAAGACGTTGCGCGTCTTATCGAGTTAGTCGGTGGTAAAGAAAACATTGCGAGTGTCAGCCACTGTCTGACTCGACTGCGTTTTGTATTGAACGATACAGAGCAGGCCAACAAAGCTGAACTCGAAAAACTGAAGCTAGTAAAAGGCTGTTTTACTAATGCAGGCCAATTCCAAGTTGTGATTGGCACTGAAGTTGATGAAGTGTACGCACTTCTGATTGAACAGACAGGTAAAGAGGCATCATCAAAAGATGAGGCGAAGCTGGCTGCTCGTCAAAACATGAACTTCCTTGAGCGTGGTATCTCCCATTTAGCCGAAATTTTCGTACCACTGCTGCCTGCCATCATTACAGGTGGTTTGATTCTTGGTTTCCGTAATGTGATTGGCGACATTCGCATGTTCGACGGCAAAACCCTCGTTGAAATCAGTCAATTCTGGGCAACCGTTCACTCTTTCTTATGGTTGATCGGCGAAGCTATTTTCTTCTTCCTACCGGTTGGCGTGTGTTGGGCTACGGTTAAGAAGCTTGGCGGAACCCCTATTTTGGGTATCACGCTCGGTGTGACCTTGGTGTCGCCGCAACTAATGAACGCATACATGATAGGTAAATCGGTACCTGAGGTATGGGATTTTGGGCTGTTCGTGATTGAGAAGGTCGGTTATCAGGCTCAGGTGATCCCAGCGATGTTAGCGGGTGTGGCTTTGGCGTTCATTGAAACCAATCTTAAGCGTATCGTCCCTGCTTACTTGTACCTAGTGGTTGTGCCATTTGTATCGATTATTTTGTCTGTGATTCTAGCGCACGCTTTCATTGGCCCATTCGGTCGTATGTTAGGCGATGGTGTGGCATTCGCGGCTAAAGCTGCAATGACAGGTGATTTTGCGATTCTTGGTTCAGTGGTTTTTGGTTTCCTATACGCACCTTTGGTTATCACGGGTATTCACCACACCACCAACGCGGTGGATCTGCAACTGATGCAAGACTTAGGCGGGACACCAATTTGGCCTTTGATTGCACTATCAAACATTGCACAAGCATCGGCAGTAGTCGGCATCATTATCTTGAGTAAGCGTGAAGGTGAACGAGATATCTCGGTTCCTGCGGCAATCTCAGCCTACTTAGGTGTAACAGAGCCTGCGATGTACGGTATTAACCTTAAATACAAATTCCCAATGCTGAGCGCAATGATTGGTAGTGCTGTTGCAGCCGCAATCTGTGGTAGCGCGGGTGTGATGGCGAATGGTATCGGTGTCGGCGGCTTGCCGGGCATCCTATCGATTCAACCTCAATATTGGTCGATTTACCTAGTCGCGATGCTGGTGGCGATAGTACTGCCTATCACGCTAACCCTGTTTTTCTACAAGCGAGCCCAATCCAAGGGTGAGTTAGAAACCGCGAACGCGTAATGCATTGAATAAGCGATGACTCCAAAATGAGTTATCGCTTTTTCTCTTAGTTATAGCTTTTTCTTTTAGTTATAACGGCTATTCGACCATGATTCACATGGTGATTTTTATTTTATATTTTCTGGTAAGTGAGTGTTAGAGATGGCGATGACTGAACATGATGAAAGCTGGTGGAAAACCGCAACCATCTATCAAATCTACCCAAAGAGCTTCTGCGACAGTGGCAGTAAAGGTACTGGCGACATCAAAGGGATCATTTCGAAACTGGATTACCTCAAACATTTGAGTGTCGATGCGATTTGGCTAACCCCGGTTTACGCATCGCCAATGATTGATAACGGCTACGATATTTCAGATTACTACGCGATTAACCCTCAATTCGGCACTATGGAAGACTTCGACTTATTGCTGGCTGAAGCACATCAGCGTGGTATTCGTATCGTGATGGATATTGTGGTTAACCATACCTCCACTGAGCATGCATGGTTCCAATCTGCTTTGGGCGACAAAAACAGCCCTTACCGCGATTATTATATCTGGAAAGATCCGGTAGATGGTCAAGCTCCAACTAACTGGCAGTCTAAGTTCGGTGGCAATGCGTGGGAACTCGATGAGGCGACTGGTCAATATTACCTTCACCTGTTTGCCAAAGAGCAAGCCGACCTGAACTGGGAGAATCCGGTCGTACGTGAAGAAGTGAAAGACGTTATCAGCTTCTGGGCTGAGAAGGGCGTCGACGGTTTCCGCTTAGACGTGATTAACCTGATTTCAAAGCAGCAAGATTTCCCTAATGACGATATCGGTGATGGTCGCCGTTTTTACACAGACGGCCCACGTGTGCATGAATATCTAAAAGAGATCAGCGAAGCAGTATTCCAGAAATATGGCAGCGTGACGGTTGGTGAGATGTCTTCGACGACACTCGAGCATTGCCAGCAGTACTCAAACATTGATAACAGTGAGTTATCGATGGTGTTTAACTTCCACCATCTTAAAGTGGATTACACCAATGGTGAGAAGTGGACTAATGCACCGTTTGACTTCTTGCAGCTCAAATCGATCTTCAACCATTGGCAAACTGGCTTAAACGGAAAGGGTTGGGGCGCGCTGTTCTGGTGTAACCATGACCAACCGCGAGTGGTGAGTCGTTTAGGTGATGATGAGAACTACCGCGTTGAGTCGGCTAAAATGCTGGCGGCGTCAGTTCACATGATGCAGGGCACACCTTATATCTATCAAGGTGAAGAGATTGGCATGACTAACCCTAGCTATACTGAAATTAGCCAGTATCGTGATGTTGAGAGTACCAATATGTACGACATCATGGTGAACCGTGATGGTGTGGCTCATGAAGATATGATGGCGATTTTGGCGCAGAAGTCTCGTGATAACTCTCGTACACCAATGCAATGGAACAGTGAGCCTTACGCAGGGTTCTCACAAGCTCAGCCATGGCTTGATGTAGCGAATAATTACCCTGGGATTAACGCTGAGCAAGCACTGGAAGACAAAGACTCTGTTTTCTATTTCTATAAGAGTTTGATTGAGTTACGTAAACAAGTGCCAGTGATTACAGATGGCTGCTATCAAGATCTATTACCTGATCACTCATCCATTTTTGCATATGCACGTGAGAACGAAGGGCAAACCTTGCTGTGTATTAGCAACTATTATGGTGAAGAGGCGGAGTGCGTTTTACCGGAACGTTTTGATATGACTAAGGCGAAGAGTCTGTTGTCTAACTATCAACAAGCGAACACTTCAGTTGCATTACATCATCAAGTCTTACGTCCTTACGAGACTCGTATTCTCTTGATTGAAGGTTAACCTTGTTTCATTTTAAGAAGCTTGATTCTTATTCCCCTTAAAGGATTGGGCTTCTACAAAGGCTTTGGAGTGCTCCCCAAAGCCTTTTTTGTTTTAGTGATGGCTGGAATATCGTGCCTCGAGTCTACTTGCGAGAAGTTTGAGCATCGAGTGCCAGCAACGACAGAGCAGGTAATGAACTCTAAGACGCGTAATTCACCGAGTAGCGAGTTGGTTTGTGGTTCATTGCCAATACGATGTTCAATACTGCGGTGCCTAATACAGAAACGGCAATCACCCAAGGTGACACGAAGAAGAACGATGCAAACAGAATACATGCATCAATACCCATTTGTGTTTTACCTACCGAGATACCGTAGCGGTCTTGGATAAACAAGCACAGTACGTTGAAGCCACCCAGACTTGAGCGGTGACGGAATAGGATTAGCATACCTAAGCCCATTAATAAGCCGCCGGCAACAGCACAATAGATCTCGTTATGAACTTCTAGCGAGATAACTAAGTATAAATGATCGGCAAACACAGATACTAAAGCCCCTGAGATGGCACTGCTTATTGCGAAGTGACGGCCAAATCGTTTCCATGCTAATAAGTAGAATGGGCAATTAGCAATAAAGTACAAAATACCAAAGGTTACCGGCATAAATTGACTCAAAAGCAGAGCCAAGCCAGTAGTGCCACCAGTAAGCAGGTCCGCTGACTGTAAAAAGAAGACGCCTAACGCCACTAAAAACGTGCCAGTGAGGATTGCTACCCAATCTTCTTTACGTGAGTGTTTTTCCATCGTTTTTATAATTACCTAACCAATAAAGGCGTGCATAGTAGAGAAAAACCTTAGCTTTCGGTAGCTAGAGGGGCAAAATTAAGGTAAACCTATGTAATCTGCGTTTTACAGGGTGTAAATCGTAAAATTGACAGTAAGCGTCATCTTTGGTTGGATAAGCTTAATAACCATGATGAATCTTATTTGTGATTATGAAAAAACTGCATGATAAAATTGCAATTAGCTCTTTATGACCTAGATCAAATTATGTAGAATGCGTCACATCAAAACGGTGACGGAAACGTTTGCTTTCGGTCGTTGTGTGGTTTTTTTGAAACTTTCAGTACAATCTGAGTCAGGAGATACAGATGCTTAAGCGTGACATGAACATTGCTGATTACGATGCGGATCTATTCGCAGCTATCCAAGAAGAAACTCTTCGTCAGGAAGAGCATATCGAACTTATCGCTTCAGAAAACTACACAAGCCCACGTGTAATGGAAGCTCAAGGTTCTCAGCTAACAAACAAATACGCTGAAGGCTACCCAGGCAAGCGTTACTACGGTGGTTGTGAGTACGTAGACAAAGTTGAAACTCTAGCAATTGAACGTGCATGTGAACTATTTGGTGCAGAGTACGCAAACGTACAGCCTCACTCAGGTTCTCAAGCAAATAAC
This sequence comes from Vibrio sp. AIC-3, assembly GCF_013114515.1. Lineage (NCBI taxonomy): Bacteria > Pseudomonadati > Pseudomonadota > Gammaproteobacteria > Vibrionales > Vibrionaceae > Vibrio > Vibrio sp. AIC-3. Next base: position 112,838 of record NZ_VTXG01000006.1, read on the forward strand.
GCTGTATACATGGCACTACTAAATGCAGGCGATACGGTTCTAGGTATGAGCCTAGCACACGGTGGTCACCTAACTCACGGTTCTCCAGTAAACTTCTCTGGTAAGCTTTACAACATCATCCCTTACGGTATCGATGAAGCGGGTCAAATCGATTACGAAGAGATGGAAAAGCTGGCTATCGAGAACAAGCCTAAGATGATCATCGGTGGTTTCTCTGCTTACTCTCAAATCTGTGATTGGAAGCGCATGCGTGAAATCGCTGACAAAGTAGGTGCTTACCTGTTCGTAGATATGGCTCACGTAGCAGGTCTAATCGCTGCAGGCGTTTACCCGAACCCAGTGCCACACGCTCACGTAGTAACTACAACGACGCACAAAACGCTTGCGGGTCCTCGTGGTGGTCTAATCCTTTCTAACGAAGGCGAAGATCTTTACAAGAAGCTGAACTCAGCAGTATTCCCAGGCGGCCAAGGTGGTCCTCTAATGCACGTTATCGCTGGTAAAGCAGTAGCGTTCAAAGAAGCTCTAGAGCCAGAGTTCAAAGAATACCAAGCACGCGTTGTTGCTAACGCAAAAGCAATGGTTGCTGAATTCCTAGCTCGTGGTTACAACATCGTTTCAGGTTCTACAGAGAACCACCTGTTCCTAGTTGACCTAATCAACAAAGACATCACAGGTAAAGAAGCAGATGCAGCACTAGGTGCAGCAAACATCACTGTAAACAAGAACTCAGTACCAAACGACCCACGTAGCCCATTCGTTACTTCAGGTATCCGTATCGGTTCTCCTTCTATCACTCGTCGCGGTTTCTCAGAAGCAGACGCGAAAGAGCTAGCAGGTTGGATCTGTGACATCCTAGATAACATGGGTGATGAGTCTGTTATCGAAGCGACTAAAGCAAAAGTACTAAATATCTGTAAGCGTCTACCGGTTTACGCTTAATTTTTCTTCGTAGTAATTTGAACTTCGTTGTCGAGCATGCTCACTTACATCCGTAAGCTCCGCGTGCTCTCCTAGAATTTCAAACGACTACTTTGAAAAATACTTTTAAAGGGGCTCATTGAGTCTCTTTTGTTTTAGGGAAAGGTGCTGAAAACTCCGCGCCTGTTCCTTGAACTTAAGCTATTTGATTGAAAGTACGATTTGAAGGGCTCCTTGTTAGGGGCCTTTTTGGTATCTGTCGGTATGGAGTTGGGTTATCTGAGAATGCAGAAAGGCGGTACTAAAAAGGGCTGATATTTGCACATCAACCCTTTGTGGTTTTCTTATGTTGGTTCTACTTTCTGATACTAAGCAGGGTGCCAGACTTACACTTGAATGAGTAATAATGGCGGCTCTCGTTGAATTTTCCTAAGCCTTCGCCATCACAGTAGTCGATGTTGATGTCACGCATCACTTCTAATGTGTCTTCGCTGTTCAAAGCGAATTTAGAGCCATCAGAACAGACAATACGAACTCGTTCATCATGGCTTACAGAGTAAATATCGACTTCAGTATTACACAGCTCAAAAGAGGCTTCGCGAAAGTTGTCTTGCTGAGTATTTGAAGCGCAACCTGCGGTGAGTGCGGCTGCGATAACGGCTAAAAGTCCGAGTCTTTTCATTGTTAATCCTTCACTATCATCAAGTTGAGTGATGAGTTTTATATGCTAGTTTAGGTAGCCTATACAACAATACGCTTTGGTTCAAGGCGCGCTCGTTGACTCTAAGATATAAAAGTATAGATGTAGACAGATAATTTATAATTGGCTAACTGCATGTTTATCCAATACGTATCACCAATAAAAAAGACCAACACTGAGGTTGGCCTTTCAAAATCAAGCTTGTTTTAAATGACTATCGAAACTGTTTGGCTTCTGGAAGGAATTCAAAACCAGCAGACGCAAGTTTAGCGATCAATGCTGCTTTGTCGATCTCGTAGAAGTTGACCACTCGATCCAAATCACCACCGAAGTCGTCACGTAGCTTCATGTTGACGATACTCATCAACATTACAGGATCCATTTTTTCAAAATTAGCGAGGTTCATATTAGTCCTCGAAATCTGAGATCAGCAGGTTTGCAGCGGCAAAGGCTGCACGCTCACGCGCTTCTTTAGGAAGAGATTCATCTGCAGCAAGGTCATTCAATGTTTTTACCGCGCAGGTGATCGCTTTAGGGATATAGCCTTGGTCGCCACTGCCAATTTGAGAATACAGTTCACGCACCAAATCACAACAATCGTATACTTTCATTTTTATACCTAACCAAATGATAACTGATCTCAATATACACATAGAGATAAGCAAAAACAAAGTGGATCTGATTAAGTTCAGAGTTAGTTTGTCCTTGCTCAATATCTCACTTGGTTCGCTCGCTGCTTAGGCCGTTCTTTACGGCTTCGTTTGGTACTTGCCGATTAGCCAGAGACTTGTTGTTCAAGTTGATAGGTGACTTCATCAGCAAGATTGAGCTGTTTCGCGAGCTCTTTCAGGTACGCCTTTTCCATGAAATTCTGTTCGTCGGCCACAATCAAAGAGGCTAAGTAGATCTCACTCGCCTGTTGAGGTGACGTTGCCAGTTGAGCGATTTCGCTTGGGTCGAGTGGCTTATGCAGTTCTTCAGAGACCAATTTAGTCAGTTGATAATCAGCGCCCATATTCTCGACGGCTTGCTCTATCTTAGCCATCTCTTCTTCATCAACATGGCCATCAGCTTTAGACGCGGCAATCATCGATCGTAGAATCAGCACGCTGTGGTTTGCATCATTTTCATCAAACTGAGCCTGTTCGGCGTTAGGTGTCTGGCCTTGTTTGGACTGGTAGTCGTTGTAGACTTTATAAGCCAAAGCGCCCAGTGCTGCTGCGCCGCCAATCCCAGCCGCTTTCTTACCCATTTTCTTAGTCTTCTTAGAGCCCATTAACGCACCTAACAGTCCTCCGCCAACTGCGCCTGCACCGAAGGCTCCGAGTGTACTTTTACTGCTACTCTTGCTATTGCTGCCTTGAGAAAGGCCACTTAAACTTGAAGACCCTTGTGAAAGTTTCTGAGTACCTTGTTTTACGAGATCTGATTTAAGTGCTTGGTTCAGTAAGCTTTTGATATCCATCGATACCTCCAATGGTGAGCATGTCCAAAAAGTTGATGACACCAATATACGGATTTAAAGATGAACAGGGGATTAACTTACGTTATTTACTCTACTGATAAATAGAAGGGAGTTTGAAGCGAAATGACAGGCACAAAAAAGGCCACCTAACGGCAGCCTTTCAATGTTTATCTAGTCAGTAATCGGATTACTAAGCTAGTTGAGCTTTAAGGTGCTCGATAACCGTGTCTATTGCGATAACTTCTTTATCACCAGTACGACGGTTTTTGTATTCGAAGTTACCTTCGTCCATGCTGCGATCGCCGATAACGATAGTGTGAGGAATACCCACAAGCTCGATATCTTTAAACATAACACCAGGGCGCTCTTTACGGTCATCGAATAAAACTTCGATACCCATAGCTGTTAATTCAGCGTATAGCTTCTCAGCGGCTTCTTTAACGCGCTCAGATTTGTGCATGTTCATTGGTACGATAGCAACTTGGAACGGTGCTAGTGCGTCTGGCCAAGTGATACCGAATTTATCGTGGTTTTGCTCGATAGCCGATGCAACAACACGTGAAACACCGATACCGTAACAACCCATTTCTAGGATTACGCTCTTACCATCAGGACCAAGCACGTTACAGTTCATTGCTTTAGAGTAAGTATTACCTAGTTGGAAGATGTGACCAACTTCGATACCACGCTTAAGTTGGATAGTACCTTGACCACATGGGCTTAGGTCGCCTTCAATAACGTTACGTAGGTCTTCAACTTGAGCAAGCTCAACGTCACGACCCCAGTTGATGCCGAAGTAGTGCTTACCATCTACGTTTGCACCAGCGCCAAAGTCGCTCATTACAGCAACAGAGCGGTCAACGATGAATGGTAGCTCTAGGCCAACAGGTCCAAGTGAACCAGGACCTGCACCAACAAGTGCGCGTATTTCTTCTTCAGAAGCCATCTCTAGCGGAGCAGCAACTTGTGGAAGGTTCTCTGCTTTCACTTCGTTCAGTTCGTGGTCACCACGGATGATCAGAGCAATGATATCTGCTTCTACTTCATCAGATGCTTTAACGAATAGAGTCTTAACTGTCTTCTCGATTGCTAGACCGTGTTGCTCTACCAATTCTGCGATAGTTTTCGCATTTGGTGTATCAACCAGTTCCATCTCTTGAGTTGGTGCTGCTGCATCTTCAGTAGGAGCAAGTGCTTCTGCTTTTTCGATGTTTGCTGCGTAATCTGACTCAGTTGAGAATGCGATTAGGTCTTCGCCGCTTTCAGCAAGAACGTGGAACTCTTGAGAGCCGCTGCCGCCGATTGCGCCAGAGTCTGCCAATACTGGACGGTACTCAAGGCCCATGCGGTCGAATGCTTTACAGTAAGCATCGTGCATCGCTTGGTAAGACTTTTCTAAGCCTTCTTTATCGATATCAAAGCTGTACGCATCCATCATAGAGAATTCACGTGCACGCATTACGCCAAAACGAGGGCGGCGCTCATCACGGAATTTAGTCTGGATTTGGTACAGATTTAGAGGTAGCTGTTTGTAAGAGCTGATCTCGTTACGTACTAGGCTCGTTACTACTTCTTCAGCTGTTGGGCTAAGAACAAACGGACGAGAGTGACGGTCTGTGAAACGAAGTAGCTCAGGGCCCATCTTTTCAGAACGGCCAGTCTCTTCCCAAAGCTCAAACGGTTGAACTACGGGCATCAAGATTTCAACGGCACCTGCATTATCGATCTCTTGGCGAACGATATTTTCGACTTTACGCAGTACACGTAGACCAGTAGGTAGCCAAGTATATAAACCTGAAGCTAGCTTACGGATCATACCTGCACGTAGCATCAGCTGGTGGCTGATAACTTCTGCGTCGTTTGGAGTCTCTTTCAGAGTAGAAAGAAGGTAGTTACTGGTACGCATTCTATGGTATCCGTTTCATCATTGATAAAAGAAAACTTGCTGTCGTTAGCGACGACAGCAAATCTGATATAGCCGCATATAATATCAGCCTATTTGGGATCTCAAAAGCGTTCAATGTCAGTTACATTGATGAAAAGTGTTTCAACTACGAATTTCACGTTAAGATCGAACAAATTTACCGCATATTCCTTGTTGTCAGGTTTACCTTTCTTATAGGCAGGACGAGGATCTTGGCCTAATACTTCTTTGATCACCTGAACGATATGGCGCGCTTGTGGATGACTGGCTAGCTTACTTTGCGCTTGTTGCGAAAAGTTAACTTCGAGCACTTCTGGTTCGTCAGCAGCAAACCCTCCCAATGCGTCCGGAATCGAATCTGAGTAGGGGATGTAAGGCTTGATGTCGATGATCGGTGTGCCATCTACTAAGTCGACGCTGCCGAGATCCAACCAAGTTTGCCCTTTCTCTTGAGACACACCTTTTAGTTCAACCGCAGACATGCCAATTCCATTCGGTCTGAATGTGGCACGAGACGCGAATACACCAATACGTTCATTCCCGCCAAGGCGAGGTGGCCTCACGGTTGGTTTCCAGCCTGCTTCAAGGTTCTTGTCGAACAGAAATAGTAACCAAACATGGCTAAATTGCTCAATACCACGAACAGACTCAAGGCAGTTTGCTGCATCAACTAATCTGACTCTTGAGGTGGATGTGGGTACCAACCTAGGCTGCCTTGGCACAGCGAACTTCTCTTTATAAGGAGACTCAATAAAGCCAACAGGTTCAATGGTGTACATAGTTGGGTGTTCTCTGATTACGATTAAGACGGAAAAATATCATAAAATCGCTTGTTTTTCTTTTGATAATAATTAACATTTGCAATGTTATAACATATCAAAATTAGTTGTTTAAGGGAAATACAATGAAACCGAATATCCATCCAGATTACCGTCCCGTGGTTTTTCATGACACCAGTGTCGATGAGTACTTCTTAATCGGCTCAACGCTAAAAACAGACCGTACTATCGAATGGGAAGACGGCAATACTTATCCTTACTTCACGATTGAGGTGTCGTCAAAGTCGCATCCTTTCTATACGGGTAAACAACGAGTGCTACATAAAGAGGGACGTGTTGCGAACTTCACTCGTCGTTTTGGTCAATTAGGTAAGGGAGCGAAATAGAATGAAAGTTGTGAAATCACTTAAAAGTGCGAAAAGTCGCCATCCTGATTGCCAGATAGTAAAGCGCAGAGGTCGTCATTATGTTATCTGCAAAACCAATCCGAGATTCAAAGCGGTTCAGAAATAGTCAGTCAAATTGATGTGACGCGAGTGTAAAAACGAGGGGAAAGTCAAACTTCATTCATTTGTCTGTTTTTCTTTTCCCTCGAGAAGAACCTGACAGAATATTGCGTATTAACTTAGAGTATGGCGTGTTTTATTTTCAAGTGAATCAATGGCTTATATTATCAGTTATATTTGTAGTGAATGTGTATTTGTGAATTATAAATCTAGATTTTGTATTTAATGTAGATTTATTTGCTAATTAATTGTTCAAATAGAGTTAAAAATCGTCGTTTGTTACACATTTTGTAACATTTTGAATTTCTAATTGATAATTTTGTCGCGTACCCTTCGCTGGCAATTTGAACATTTTTGTCACAATTGCATAGGAATCACTACAAGGAGGGAACTGATGAGTTCATCAGCTTCAATAAAAAACAACTCGCCAAAGAAACCTATTTTTACCCGTTTTCTCGATGGTGTTGAATATTTGGGGAACCTATTACCCCACCCGATCACTCTTTTCGCAATCTTCTGTGTCGCTATTCTAGTTACTTCAGGTATCGCTGGATATTTTGATGTGTCTGTTATGGACCCTCGTCCAGAAGGTGCTCCAGGTCGTGCTGCTGACGGCATGATCTACGTTGTAAGCTTACTTAATGCTGAAGGCTTACAGCTCATTGTTACTAATCTAGTGACAAACTTTGTTGGCTTTGCGCCATTAGGTACCGTGCTTGTTGCAATGCTAGGTGTAGCGATTGCTGAGCACTCAGGTCTATTATCTGCGGCGATGCGTGGCATGGTAATGGGCGCATCTAAGCGCATGGTTACGGTAACCGTAGTTTTCGCAGGTATTATCTCTAACACGGCTTCAGAGCTTGGCTATGTAGTACTTATCCCGCTTGCAGCAATGCTTTTCCACTCTTTGGGTCGTCACCCATTAGCAGGTCTAGCGGCAGCATTTGCTGGTGTATCTGGTGGTTACTCTGCAAACCTTCTAATCGGTACGGTTGACCCGCTGCTTTCTGGTATTACTACAACAGCAGCACAAATGATTGACCCGACTTACAACGTTGGTCCTGAATCAAACTGGTACTTCATGTTTGTTTCTACTTTCTTCATCGCGATTACAGGTGCATTTGTAACTGAGAAGATTGTTGAACCAAAACTGGGTAAATACAACGACGAAGAAGCGTCTGAAGATTTATCAAATGATTCAATGGGCAAGCTAACAGACGTTGAGAAGAAAGGCCTTAAGTTTGCGGGTATCGCAGTGCTAGCGGTTTCAGCGCTTCTTGCTTGGACGATTGTTCCAGCTGATGGTGTTCTACGTTCAGCAGCAGGTACGGTTTCAGGTTCTCCATTCCTGAAAAGTATCGTAGCGTTCATCTTCGTATTCTTCGCAGTTCCTGGTTTTGTTTACGGTAAAGTTACCGGCACAATGAAAACAGACCGTGATGTAATCAATGCAATGTCTAAGTCTATGTCTTCAATGGGCATGTACATCGTACTTGTGTTCTTCGCTGCTCAGTTTGTTGCTTTCTTCAAGTGGACTAACTTCGGTCAAGTATTCGCAGTTGCAGGTGCTACTTTCCTACAGGATATCGGCCTAACGGGCCCAATGTTGTTCTTCGCATTCATCCTAATGTGTGGCTTCATTAACCTGATGATCGGTTCGGCTTCTGCTCAGTGGGCAGTAACAGCGCCAATCTTCGTTCCAATGCTAATGTTAGTAGGTTACGCACCTGAAACGATTCAAGCGGCTTACCGTATCGGTGATTCAACAACCAACATCATTACGCCAATGATGAGCTACTTTGGTCTTATCCTAGCTGTAGCGACGCGTTACATGAAGAACCTAGGTATCGGTACTCTGATTGCAACTATGCTTCCATACTCAATCGTATTCTTGGTTGGTTGGAGCTTAATGTTCTACGTTTGGGTATTCGTATTTGGCCTACCAGTAGGTCCAGGTGCTGCAACGTACTACACGCCTTAGTTGTAGAGTAGGGGAAACCTTCTTCTAATTGATATTAAAAAAACCTGCATTGTTTGCAGGTTTTTTGATTTTTTATGGAGAGATAGAACTAGGTTAAGCTCGGATGAGCCAGCTAGCGTTTGGCTAGAATTCTATCTAAGTGGTTGGCAAACTCACGACGGTCGGTTTGAGAAAGGGCACTTGGTCCACCCGTTTGGATGCCACTTGAGCGCATGGTATCCATAAAGTCACGAATGTTCAGACGCGCTTTAATGGTCTCTTTGGTGTAAAGCTCACCACGAGAGCTGAGTGCTTGCCCACCTTTAGTGATCACTTCGTCAGCCAGAGGGATATCGGATGTAATCACAAGATCGCCGGGTTCAGTGCGCTTTACGATTTCATCATCAGCAATATCAAACCCGCTTGGCACTTGAATTGAGTGAATGTTATTGCGTTTAGGAACGGGAACCAGATGGTTTGCCACAAAGGTACATTCAACCCCTGTGCGCTCAGCTGCGCGTACGATTGTTTCTCGGATAACCTTTGGACAAGCGTCCGCATCAACCCATATCTTCATAGTGTTCTATTTCTCTGTTAGCTTATTTATCGGTCAACTTATTGCTCAGTTGCCTTATTGATCAGTTAGTTTAGCTTCAAGCATGGCAACGCGAGCAGTGAGTTCAAGGATTTGCTTTTCCAGTTGGCTAACACGATCAAGTGCTGGCTCTTCTTGTGTCGCGACTTCAACTTTAGGAACACGATTTGCGCTTTTCCAGCTCTTGATGGTCGTGATTAAAGCGGGCATCGGAACGGATGTGCTCATACGAGCCTTAACTAAAGCAACTGTCGGCTCTTTCCCTTGCGCTTGCAGTCCTTCAAGCACTGATTTCAACTCTTCAGAAACATCTTTTGTCAGCATGTTGATCTCCACTTTTAGTCTTTAGTCATTTTACTCGCTCTGGTGAATGATAGCGAATCATAAAACCGCCCATGGCTTGTGAGAGATCTCTTACAAAGGTTGTGAGATAACACGAATACATCGCTAGAGAGATTGATGCGCACATGGTTAAGGTGTTGAATTTTAATTGTTTTATATAATTAACAACTTTCTTGAATTCAAAATGTGATGCAAATCTATTGTCCGAAATCCTAAATCGCGTAAATTAAACCTTGTCGGAAGGATTCTGACACGGAACAGGAAAGCACCAAGGATTTGGTTATCTTCAGGATGAAGATTTGGTTACTTAGGATTGAGTGATCAAGCATGGAGCGTAAGGACATTGTAGGGATACAGTCAGTTAACAGGAAGTTAGCTGCAACGGAATGACAATGGACACCTTTAGGATTAAAGGGTTGGATTAGCATCAGGACGATGTAAAGGACACCGCTCACGGAACAAGTGATGTGCGCTAACTAGGATTGTTAGCTTTCAGGATGATTGGACACCGCTAGGACGGCGAAGTAAAGGAAAGAGCTGAAGGATTACAGCCACTATTATGGATGATGCATGGAGCATTAATTAGTAGCCGGACTGCTGCGAGTAAGACCCTAGCCCTGACACTTCGGTGTCGGGGCTTTTCTTTTCCTAAGGCTTTTTCTCTATCTAGGGGCTCTCTTTAATTCAGGAGCTTTTATCTAAGCACGCGACATCTGCTTTTCTGCTAATGGTCAACACAAGGAGTGTTTTATGACGATAGCAACCTCAAGAACGCTGTTGGTACCTTATACCGAGCAGTTAGAACATGACTTTATCAAGTTGAATTGCTGCCCCATCAATCGTGCTGAAATGAACGGGCCGCATTCTATTGCCTCTGCAAAACACCTATTTCAAGAAATACTGAACGACAACGTTGGTTTTTGCCGAGCCATTATCCACAACCAAACCCGCGAATACCTCGGGCATTTGTTTGTTTCGTCTGAAGAAGGGAAGCATGAACTGGGATTTATTCTAGACAAGGAGTTTTGGAATCAAGGCCTTGCTAGTGAAGTGCTAAAACCTTTCTTTAGTTTGGTTTGTTTTGAAGAACACCTAACGAATGTTGTCGCGACCGTTAATGTTGGTCATAACCCATCAATTAAGTTACTTGAAAAGTTAGGCTTTGCATTTAAAGAGACCAAACAAGATCAGTTTGGCCCTTATCATGAATATAGTTATACCGCGTATTGCGACGTTACATTCTATGAGGCTGTAGCTCAAACCGCATAGAACGGAAGCCCACCATGGTCAGTTTCCCTTGGTACAGGTCATCACCTAACGCTGAAAACTCAAATTGATACACGGTGTGCCAGCGCCAAATGGTGGTGAGCTCATGGCGCATCTTAAGTTTATGACCACTAAAGGCAACACTTAATAGCTGTAAGTCGAGCTCTTTACATTTTCTCGCAATGGCAGCTTTCGCAAGCTCGGATTGCCTGCGCTGTTGCCAAAACAGAAAGCAAAAGAAGCACAGCATCAAAATAGCCAATAAGTTATCTATCATTTAATCCATACTTCCTTTTATCTCTCTATTCCGTTCGTGATTTGAGCTTTTTGTTATGAGCTACTGAGCTGTTCTGTCTGGTATCTATTGCGACTTAGCCGCTTGTTGTAATTCTACAAGTGCATTGGCGAGTTCTGGTGATGGGTTCGAGTTCAATAATGGTAAAAATACCATTCTCAGTGTCGGAATCATCACTAAATCTGCAAATAACTGATTGAACAAGTTTTGGTTGCCCGTTTGTGCGAGACGCAGCAAGAACTGCTCAGCAATCGCAGGATCTTGCAGTGCGTGCCAGCTGCGACCAGCCAAACCAATCAATACTTCTTGGTGGCTTAAGCGCGGGCTAGCCAGAACTTGGTTAATTACGGCGTTGGTTGTGCTTTGCTCTGCGCCAGAAAGGGCACGTACCAGTGCTGACAGTAAGAACAGATCTGGCTCTTGACTGTTAATCTCATTCTCTGCCATTTCTTGTAAGCGTTGAGCGAGCTTGTCATTGATTTGCGTATGCTCAAGCGCCCCGAGAGTCGCGTATAGAGGTTCTGAAGGCAGCTTATTCAATGCTTTGCGAATCGCGACACCATTTTGTTGGCTGCCTAAACGAGCACACATATCAGTGATGCCTTGTAGGCCAACGGTTTTCCAGTTGTCCCAGCCTAGATCGCCTGTGAAGTAGTGTTGAGCGTGTTCGTAGTATTGGCTCGTTGCAAGGTCTAAACCTGCTCTTACTTGGCTATGGAACACGGCCATTTTGTCTTCTGAAGGCTTGAAGGTATATGGGTTGTTTGACAGCTTTTGTTGTTGCTCTTCGCTGATCTCACCGTTCAAACGTGTGCCCATCGCTTCGATAACAAACTTAAGGAAATTGCCGACATCACCTTGATGTAATAGGCCTCTTTCGTCCAGTTTGAATTTTAGGAACCAGATCCAAGGTTGCTTGTGTTCGTTCCAGTAACTAATCGCTAAGTGAGCTTGTTTCTGAAGTGGAAATGGGTACGGCTGTTTCCCTTGCTCAACATCAGAGAATAAGGTGTTGTCGATCTTCTGAATACGGCGACCTAGGTCGTAGATATCGTACTGGCAACCGCTATTCTTTAGTAACTGAGTGAGCGTGTGAATCGTTTCCATAGTAATAAAGCTCCTAACTTTCTTTCCTAAATAGATGGTACTCTATGCCCCAATTTCAAGGTCACTAGATAAATAACTTGGTGAAAAATGACAGCAGCCACAAAGTTACCTCTTTTACTTCAACAATTAGAAGAACAAATGCGCCAATGTTCGCTATGGAGCACGCTTCCGCCTTCGGATGAAGCTCTGGCGAGCGTTGAACCTTTCGGGATTGATTCGTTACAACCGGAAGAGTGGTTGCAGTGGATCTTTATCGTTAAGATCAACGCAATGATGGATGCCCAAATGAGCCTACCGAAAGGCTTTGCTATCCATCCTTATTTTGGTGAAGTGTGGAAAAATGAGGCAGACAAAGTCGAACTGCTAGTGACAATTCAGAGCATTGATGAGGTATGTGCGTAATGTTAGAGATCATTTATCAAGATGAGTACTTTGTCGCGGTGAATAAGCCCGCTGGCATGCTAGTGCATCGTTCATGGTTGGATAAACACGAAACGCAATTTGTTATGCAGACATTGCGCGATCAAATTGGTCAGCATGTATTTCCATTACACCGCTTAGACAGACCGACATCGGGTGTGTTGGTGTTTGCGTTGTCGAGTGAGGTTGCTTCACAGGTGATGCCAATGTTCGCTAATCATGAGATGCAAAAAACCTATCATGCGATTGTCCGTGGTTGGATAGAAGAGGGCGATACGCTCGATTATGCACTTAAGGTTGAGCTGGATAAGATCGCAGATAAGTTCGCGAAAGAAGACAAAGAAGCGCAAGAGGCAGTGACAGTCTATGAACCGCTAGCAAAAGTAGAAGTGCCATATTCAACAGGACGCTTTCCTACGAGCCGCTACTGCTTGGTTGAGATGATGCCAAAGACAGGTCGCAAACATCAGCTGCGTCGTCACATGGCTCATCTAAGACATCCGATTGTCGGTGATACTTCACATGGTGATGGTAAGCACAATCGACTGTTCCGTGATGATTTAGATTCGCATCGTTTGTTGTTGCACGCTTCTGAGCTTCGCTTTATCCATCCTTTCACAAAAGAAGAGTTGGTGATGAAGGCCAACCTTGATGAAACTTGGCTAAGGTTGTTTGAAACCTTTGAGTGGGATACTAACTTAATCGATGCTCAAACTTGCTTGTCTAAGTAAGTCTCGCGTGTTTAGGCAATCTCCAGTCTAAGTGAATAGAGAAAATAGAATAAAAAACAAAGGGCTGATAGTGATATCAGCCCTTTTTGTATCTGTATAACCTTAACGGCATAACTAATGTTGGTTAGTTAACAGTAATAGTTAGTCGCGGGATCATTTTAGCTTTTCTAGATCAGCTTCGATCTCAGCGATCTTGCTTGATACCACTTTCTCTAGATGGCGTAAGTCGGTAAGGATCTTCTGCTTCACATCCACCTCAGCCGTTGGAGTCGGTTTGGTGATTTTGTTGAGTTCATCAATCACAAGAGTGAGGTTGCGGTTAATCTCTGTCACTTCTTTGTATTGATTATTGCCACCGCTAACAAGCACACTTTTTACTTGTCGTGGGTACTTAAATTTAACGCTTTTCGCGAACAGTTCCCCTTTCTGCTTACGAAAGTAAATCTTCAGGATATCTTTGTGCGCTTCTTGGCGAAGGGAGTAACGTTCAATCTGTTTAGGTTCGTGGATACCTAAGCCAGTGAGGTTTGGATACATAAGCGACCTCTAGGTTATGAATGTAATACTTTTATGTAATTGACTTGATCAATGTAGCAGCCTAACGACGAGCTAGATAGTTGATATCTGTGAATTGATTGTAAGTTGTGGGCAAGATCGCTCTCTATCTTTGCCCACACTTATTTGGCTATTAAAGCTGTTCCTAGAGCTAAACTTGTTTCCTAGTCATAACTTACTTCTAGCACTAAATTAGCTTTCTAAGGTGCGAGTTCTGAAACATGCTCAGTTAACCTTTCTCTTAGCGCTTGTTCCTGTTCTTCAGACAGTCTGCCTCCCGCATCACTGGTCAGAATAAACAAATCTTCAGCTCTCTCACCTATCGTGGTGATTTTCGCACCGTGCAAGTTGATGTCTAATTCTGCAAAGGTTGCACCGACTTGAGCCAATAACCCCGGCGTATCAAGAGCTCTTAACTCCATCAAGGTACGTTTCTTGCTCTTGGTTGGTAGGAACTCAACTAAGGTTTTGACCTTAAAGTGTTGCAAGTTACGTGGCGTGCGACGCGTCTTAATCTTAGTCGGGCGGCCATCAGTCAATACATGAGTCAGATGTTTAGCAACGGCTTTGTGTCTTGCTTCATCAATCGCTTCGCCGTGCTGGTCTAGTACGATAAAGGTATCCAAAACATGACCATCTTTGCTAACCATGACCTGCGCGTCATGAACGTTAAAGTTACGTCTGTCGAGTTCGGCAACCACGGTCGCAAACAGTGCTGCTTGGTCTTTACAATAAACGAACACTTCTGTGCCACCGCGCGTCGCTTTCTTACTGATCAGCACTAACGGTTGGCTTGGGTCTTCTAGGCGAAGTAAGTGCTCACAGTGCCAAGCGATTTGTTTATGTGTGTGACGCAAGAAATAATCGGCCTTAAAGCGTTGCCACAACACTTCAATCTCACGAGCGGTGAAGCCTTCTTTACGCAGCAGTGCTGATGCCAGTTGTTGGTTGTGACGAATACGGTCTCTGACATCGACAGGGTTTTCCAAGCCGCGGCGCAGTGCTCGCTGCGTTGAGTGGAACAGCTCAGCTAACAGGGTTCGTTTCCAACTGTTCCATAGCTCAGGGTTAGTCGCACAGATATCGGCAACGGTTAAACAAACCAGTAGCTCGAGTGATTCTTCATCACGCACTTTTTTGGCGAATTCGGTGATCACATCTGGGTCGTAGATATCACGACGTTGAGCCGTTACTGACATCAATAGGTGATTTTGTACCAACCACGCGACTTGTTTGGCTTCAGGCTTCGATAGCCCGTGTTCAATACAGAAAGAGTAAGCCTCAACCGCACCTATCTCAGAGTGGTCTCCGCCGCGGCCTTTGCCGATGTCATGGAAGATAGCGGCAAGGATCAGCAACTCTTTCTTCTGTACTCGAGGATAGACTTCACAGCAGATAGGGTGCTTATCGTGGTTTTCGATTTGACCAAAGCGGTTGATGTGCTTGAGCAGGCGGATACTGTGCTCATCCACGGTGTAAACATGGAATAGGTCAAACTGCATCTGACCAACGATCTGGCTCCACTGCGGTAAGTACGCAGAGATCACGCCCAATTTGTGCATTAAGCTAAAGGCTTTGTGCAGGGCATTAGGGTGGCGAACTAGATCCATGAACTTGTCACGAGCTTCAGGAATGGTATGCAGGAATCGGTTCAATCGACGGCGTGCCGTACGCAGTTGTCGCAATGTTGGTGGACTTACCCCTTCGATAGTCGAGTCATTGGCGATATGGATGAACATATCGAGAATGGTTTCTGGTCTTGCTTGGAATAGGGCAGGCTTGCGCGCTTCGATCAACGAACCTCGACGTTGGAAATCACTATCGAGAATTTCAGCGTCTTGGGTTTGACCGCCATTGATGATCGCTTGATCGAACAGCTTAAGCAGCATCTTATTCAGTTCAGCAACACGACGAAGGGTTCGGTAGAACTCTTTCATCATCATCTCAACACCACGGTTTCCTTCACCCGTATAACCCAGATGTTCAGCGACTTGAGCTTGATGCGCGAACGTTAAACGGTTGTCGTAACGGCGCAGTTCAATATGCAATGCAAAGCGAACACGCCATAAAAAATCTTGGCACTCAACGAGCTCACGATATTCAGCATCGGTCAGAAAGCCGTATTTGCTCATCTCTAACAAAGAGGTCGCGCCGAAGTGGCGACGCGCAACCCAGCTCAGGGTATGGATGTCTCTGAGCCCTCCCGGAGTCGATTTGATGTCCGGTTCTAAATTATAGGTGGTGTCGTGGTAGCGAGCATGACGCTCTCTCTGTTCTTGAATCTTGGCTTTGTAAAACGTCTCACTTGGCCAAAATGAATCGGAATGAATATTCAGTTTTAGTTCTTGGAAAGTGTCTTCACTACCACATAACAATCGCGACTCTTGTAGGTTGGTCGCGACGGTTAAATCATCGGTGCCGATATCGAGACACTCAGTAATAGTTCGCACAGCATGGCCAACTTCGAGCTTTAAATCCCAAAGTAGAGTAATGAATTGACTGACCTTTTCACCAAGAGCTGGTGGTAGTGTTTTTTGCGAGACAATGAGAATATCAATGTCAGACAAAGGATGCAGTTCGCCACGACCATAACCACCCACTGCGACAAGTGAAATATGAGGCAGTTTGTTGAATCCGAAATTTTCCCACAAACGATTGAGAAGTAAATCCATGTATTCGGAGCGCAGTAGAACCAAATCGGTGACGGGATGGTGGTTCAGAAATTCATTTTTTTGATACTGCGTGAAGATCTCGAGCTGATTTTTTAATTCGCAGATTTCAATTTGTTCGTCATTGAACGTAAGAGGGCATTGATAAGGCATAGTCTGCTATCCGTGCAAGCAAATGAGAATAGTAAACAATTTAACAGAAGCTGATGGAAAATCGAAATTGAGTGGATAAAAAATATCCTCGACAATGCGAGGATATTTTTAAAAGGCTGATGCGCTCAGTTCGGTGAACTAAGCGTTCTTCATGATACGTGGGATTGTATCATCGCTGCGCAGTGTTAGTACTTCACAACCAGTATCAGTTACAACCAGAGTGTGCTCCCATTGAGCCGAGTTCTTGCTGTCTGCTGTGTATACTGTCCAGCTATCTTCGTCATCAAGACGACAGCCAAACTTACCCGCGTTGATCATTGGCTCGATAGTGAAGCACATGCCTGCTTTTAGCACGGTGCGATCGCTGTTCTTGTAGTGAACTACTTGTGGATCTTCGTGGAATTCAGAACCAATGCCGTGACCACAGTAATCTTTAACAATAGAGAACTTAGCGCGTGGGTTGTTCTTGTTGTTTGTTTTGATGTACTTCTCGATAGCAGTACCGATTTGACCAAGTTGAACACCTGGCTTAACTTGGCGCATGCCTTCGTAAAGTGCTTCTTGAGCAACCATGCACAGACGCTTGTTTGCAGGTGAAACCTCACCCACTAGGAACATCTTAGAGGTGTCACCGTGGTAGCCTTGAGGGCGAGTACTAAGATCGGCATTTGCGTCATCAGGGATGATAACTGTGATATCAACGTTCAGAATGTCGCCATCTTTGAGTACCGCAGGTTTGAATTGACCTGTGCTACCCGTCTCGTCTTGTGACGCGGGAATGCCGTGACACACAATATGATTGATAGACGTACAGATAGACTTAGGGAAACCGTGGTAATCGAGTGGTGCTGAGTATGCGCCTCTTTCTAGAGCGTACTCGTGACAGATTTTGTTCAGTTCTTCTGTCGTTGTACCTACTTGGATGTGAGGTTCAATCATCTCTAGAATTTCAGCGGCCAGTTTGCCGGCAACGCGCATTTTTTCGATTTCTTCAGCAGTTTTAATTTTTACAGCCATTGCATATCTCTTAATTTGGTAGCACCTAAGTGTGCATATTGGGGCTATTCTATCAGTGCAGCATTTTAGCGCAACATTACCATGTCCGTACAATATTGGTGGATACTGCTCAATCTGAGTGGATAATGTTCGGTTTAATGGTGCAGAACCTGCTTGATATAGACACTATTTTTTAGAGAAAATTTACCTTTAGAGATCAGTATAGCAGTCGCCATTTTTAGAATTTTTTCTAGCCATAGATAGACAAAATATGGTATAAAGCGCGCCGGACATCAGGACTGTTTTCTCCAATTGGCGAAACAAGCTTTATGTCCACTAACTTATTTCTTTAAATCACACACATTCCGACACATGTTCCGGGGTGCCTCAACAACACAGATAACGGCTGAAAAGTGGTTAGTTGTTAGGGGTCGGATTCATGGGGGATGTGGAGGCCTAACCCCATAGAGGATTTTAAAATGGCAACTGTATCAATGCGCGATATGCTTAAAGCTGGTGTTCACTTCGGTCACCAAACTCGTTACTGGAACCCAAAAATGAAGCCATTCATCTTTGGTGCTCGTAACAAAGTACATATCATCAACCTAGAAAAAACTGTACCAATGTTCAACGAAGCTCTAGCAGAAATCGCTAAAGTTGGTGAGAAGAAAGGTAAAGTTCTTTTCGTTGGTACTAAGCGCGCTGCATCTGAAGCTGTTAAAGAAGCTGCTGTAAACAGCAACCAGTTCTACGTTAACAACCGCTGGTTAGGCGGTATGCTAACGAACTACAAAACTGTTCGTCAGTCTATCAAGCGTCTGAAAGAACTTGAAGCGCAAGCTCAAGACGGTACTTTCGACAAGCTAACTAAGAAAGAAGCTCTAATGCGCACTCGTGAAATGGAGAAGCTAGAGAAGTCTCTTGGTGGTATCAAGAACATGGGCGGCCTACCAGACGCTCTATTCGTAATCGATGCTGATCACGAACACATCGCAGTTAAAGAAGCAAACAACCTAGGTATCCCAGTTTACGCTGTAGTTGATACTAACTCTAACCCAGACGGCGTTGACTTCGTTATCCCAGGTAACGACGATGCAATCCGTGCAGTACAGCTTTACCTAAACGCTGCTGCAGACGCGGTTAAAGAAGGTCGTAACAAAGACGTTGCTGCTGTAGCTGCTGAAAAAGATGGTTTTGTAGAAGCTGAATAATAGCGGCTCTGAATCACGCTTGGCTTAGCTAATATAGATTTTGAAATCTTTATTAAATGTAAGCTAAGTTATAGTTAGATCGGGGGCCTCATTTTGGCCCCTGATTTTTACCTTATTTTCGAATCAACCGAGGAATAGAGAATGGCAACTGTAACTGCTGCTCTAGTTAAAGAACTTCGCGAGCGCACTGGCGCTGGCATGATGGAATGTAAGAAAGCGCTTGTAGAAGCAAACGCTGACATCGAACTAGCAATTGAAAACATGCGTAAATCTGGCGCAGCGAAAGCAGCTAAGAAAGCTGGTAACGTTGCTGCTGAAGGCGCAATCATCATCAAAGAAGAGAACGGTGTAGCTGTTCTTCTTGAAGTTAACTGCCAAACTGACTTCGTAGCAAAAGATGCTAGCTTCACTGCGTTTGCAGAAGAAGTTGCAGCTGCAGCCGTAGCTTCTAAAGCTTCTGTAGAAGAGCTACAAGCACAGTTCGAAGAAACTCGCGTTGCTCTAGTTGCTAAAATCGGCGAAAACATCAACATCCGTCGCGTAGCTTACGTTGAAGGTGCTGCACTAGCTTCTTACCGTCACGGTGAGAAAATCGGTGTTGTTGTAGCTGGTGAAGGCGAAGCTGAAACTCTTAAGCACGTTGCTATGCACGTTGCTGCTTCTCGTCCTGAGTTTGTTAACCCAGAAGACGTACCAGCAGACGTAGTTGCTAAAGAGAAAGAAGTTCAAGTTGAAATCGCTATGAACGAAGGCAAGCCTCAAGAGATCGCTGAGAAAATGGTTATCGGCCGTATGAAGAAATTCACGGGCGAAATCTCTCTAACTGGTCAAGCTTTCATCATGGAACCTAAGAAAACTGTTGGCGAAATCCTTAAAGAAAAAGGCGCTGCAGTATCTAACTTCGTACGTCTAGAAGTTGGTGAAGGTATCGAGAAAGCTGCTGAAATGAGCTTCGCTGACGAAGTTGCAGCGGTACAAAAAGGTTAATCCTTAGCGTATTGTTTGAAAAAAGACCGTGGCAAATGCTGCGGTCTTTTTATGAATAGTGAACTATTTTTGAAGGCAACGTTAGTGGTTATGAATGCAAACTGACTTACTCAGTTTTTATCCATGACTGTTAATCATCAACTCTTTGGAAGGTAAACTCCATGACTACGAACCCTAAACCAGTGTATCAACGTATTCTGTTAAAACTTAGCGGTGAAGCGCTACAAGGCGAAGAAGGTTTTGGTATTGACCCAACGATCCTTGATCGTATGGCTCAAGAAGTAAAAGAATTGGTTGAACTAGGCGTTCAAGTTGGTGTTGTTATCGGTGGCGGTAACTTGTTCCGTGGTGCTGGTCTTGCTGAAGCTGGCATGAACCGCGTTGTTGGTGACCACATGGGTATGCTTGCAACGGTAATGAACGGCCTTGCAATGCGTGACGCTCTTCACCGTGCTTACGTAAACGCACGTGTAATGTCTGCAATCCCTCTTAAAGGTGTGTGTGACGACTACAACTGGGCAGATGCAATCAGCCAACTACGTCAAGGTCGCGTTGTGATCTTCTCTGCTGGTACGGGTAACCCATTCTTCACTACGGATTCTGCTGCATGTCTACGTGGTATCGAAATCGAAGCTGACGTAGTTCTAAAAGCGACAAAAGTAGATGGTGTATTTACTTCTGACCCTGTAGCAAACCCAGACGCAGAGTTGTATGATACGTTGTCTTACAACACGGTTCTTGATAAAGAACTTAAAGTAATGGACTTGGCTGCATTTACGCTAGCACGTGATCACAAAATGCCAATCCGTGTATTTAACATGAATAAACCAGGCGCACTACGTCGCGTGGTTATGGGTGAAACTGAAGGTACATTAATCAGCGACGCTGACTAATTTTTCGGGCTTACTGAGGTGTTGTACCTTGGTAAGCTTATCCTTATCACTCCAAATAAAAAGCTTTCTTGAAGAAAGAACATAATCAAGGTGAAATTGTGATTAACGAAATCAAAAAAGACGCTCAAGAGCGCATGGTAAAAAGTGTTGATGCACTAAAAAACAGCCTGCAAAAGATTCGTACAGGCCGTGCGCACCCGAGCCTACTTTCTGGTCTTACTGTTGAGTACTACGGTGCTCCAACGCCTTTGACTCAAGTAGCTAACGTTATCGCTGAAGATGCACGTACACTAGCTATTACAGTGTTTGATAAAACACTGACTCCTCTAGTTGAAAAAGCAATCCTGACATCTGACCTAGGCCTAAACCCTATGTCTGCTGGTACGGTTATCCGTGTTCCACTTCCACCGCTAACGGAAGAGCGTCGTAAAGACCTAGTTAAAATCGTTCGTGGCGAAGCTGAAGGTGGCCGTGTTGCTATCCGTAACATCCGTCGTGACGCGAATGGCGATCTAAAAGCACTTCTTAAAGATAAAGAAATCTCTGAAGATGAAGATCGTAAAGCACAAGACGAAATTCAAAAGCTAACTGACGCTGCGGTTAAGAACGTAGACGAAGTTCTAGCTGTTAAAGAAAAAGAGTTGATGGAAGTTTAATTTTCCATATTCTTTTCTTTCCGGAAAAACGCTGTACTCACGGTGCAGCGTTTTTTTATGCTACTCTGTTCGACTATTAGAATTTGATTCACTCTTTTATGCATAATTCTCAAGCGTTCACAGACTCTCTTCCTAAACACATTGCTATCATTATGGATGGTAATGGTCGCTGGGCAAAAGCTCAGGGCAAGCCTCGCGTCTTTGGCCATAAAAACGGTGTTCAAGCCGTTCGTAAAACTATCTCTTCTGCAGCCAGACTTGGCATTAAAGCCGTTACTCTTTTTGCATTTAGTAGCGAAAACTGGCGTCGTCCTGAAGAAGAAGTCGGTATCTTGATGGAACTGTTTATTTCAGTGCTGTCGAGTGAAGTTAAAAAGCTTCATAAAAATAATCTACAACTTCGTGTTATTGGTGATAAAAGTCGTTTCAATGATCGACTACAAAAGAAGATAGAAGAAGCGGAAGCTTTGACTAGCACCAATACGGGTATGGTTATTAATATTGCAGCTAACTACGGCGGTAAGTGGGATATTCAGCAAGCAATGACCTCTATTGCTCAACAGGTAAAGTCTGGTGATATTAATGTAGATGACATTGATGAAGCTATGATTACACAGCACCTGACAATGGCAGATATTCCTGAAGTCGATCTACTTATCCGTACCAGTGGCGAATGCCGCATTAGTAATTTTATGCTTTGGCAGTTGGCTTACGCCGAAATGTATTTCACTGAACAATTCTGGCCAGACTTTAATGAAGACAGCTTAGTAGAAGCTGTGACTTGGTTTGTTAACCGTGAGCGTCGTTTTGGATGCACCGGTGAGCAAATTAAAGCTCTGATGGACAGTTAATAAGGATTTTTTGGTTTGAAACAACGAATTATTACGGCGTTGATTTTAGCTCCCCTAGTTATTCTAGGTATTTTCGAGTTATCACTTCCTACATTTATTCTTTCACTAGCGGTAATCTCGCTATTGGGTTTTTGGGAGTGGACTCAGTTTGTTGAAAGCAAATCACGTTATGTAGCGTTGATTCCAACGGTTGTGGTAAGTGCTGCAAGTTTTGCTTTTATCCCTTTTGATGCATTTAGCCTTAATAACTTGTCTACTGCTCACTACGCCATTCTAACGATTGGCTCGATTTGGTGGGTAATCGCGAGTGGCATGGCGGTGACTTATCCTAAGTCTATGCCTGCATGGAAAGACTCTTCTCTTCTTCGTCACGCCTTTGGTGTGCTGACTCTGCTGCCATTCTTCTGGAGTGTGGTTATCCTGCGTGCTAACGGTATCGATGCTGATCCTTACCACGGTGCTAAACTGGTGATGTTTGTTTGCTTGCTTGTTTGGGCTGCAGATAGCGGCGCATACTTTTCAGGAAAGAGTTTTGGTAAGCGTAAAATGGCACCAGCGGTAAGCCCTAATAAGACGATTGAAGGTCTTATCGGTGGCATTGTTACTGCGGTGATCGTGGCTTGGATCTTTGCTGACTTGTTTGACATCCAATTCACAAGCCCACTTCACATGATTGTTATTACCCTTGTGACCGTTGTTATTTCTGTTCTAGGTGACCTTGTTGAAAGCATGTTTAAGCGTGTTTCTGGGGTGAAAGACAGCAGTAATCTGATTCCTGGTCATGGTGGTATACTAGATAGAATAGATAGCTTAACGGCTGCATTCCCTGTCTTTGCTCTGCTTTATTTAGCATTCTAATAAAAAAGGGCAGTGATTCTGCCCTTTATTACATTTCTACGGTCATATGTGATGCGAAATCTAACTATCCTTGGCGCTACCGGCTCAATTGGTGCAAGTACACTAAAAGTCGTTGAGCAAAACCCAGATCTCTATTCGGTCGTGGCACTGGCTGCAGGCTCGAATGTTGAAAAGATGCTGGCGTTAGTTGAAAAGTGGCAACCAAGCTATGTTGCTATGGCTTGCTCTGATGCAGCGTCTCAACTGACTGAAGTGTTGTCCGTGAGTTACCCTAACGTAAAAGTACTTTCAGGCACTGAAGGCATGTGTCAGGTTGCTTCTCTAGAGGAAGTGGACACGGTAATGGCCGCGATTGTTGGTGCCGCTGGTTTACTTCCTACTATGTCTGCGGTTAAAGCGGGCAAGCGTATCTTGCTTGCAAACAAAGAAGCTTTGGTGATGTCTGGGCAGTTGTTTATCGACGCCGTGGAAAAATACGGTGCAGAGCTGCTTCCTGTCGATAGCGAGCATAATGCTATTTTCCAATGCCTTCCGCAGAACGTACAAACTAACCTAGGCCGCTGTAACCTTGAAGAAAACGGCATTAACCATATTCTTCTGACTGGTTCTGGTGGTCCTTTCCGTTATACCGATGTGGCTGAACTCGAATCAGTGACTCCTGAACGCGCAATTGCACACCCTAACTGGTCTATGGGGCCTAAGATCTCTGTCGATTCTGCGACTATGATGAATAAAGGGCTAGAGTACATTGAAGCGAAATGGCTATTTAATGCTTCTCAGGAGCAGTTAAAGGTCATCATTCACCCGCAGTCTGTGATTCACTCGATGGTTCAGTACAAGGATGGCTCTGTGCTTGCTCAAATGGGCGAACCAGATATGGCAACGCCAATCGCTTTGACGATGTCTTACCCTAATCGTACCGAGGCGGGTGTTAAGCCTTTAGACTTTACTAAAGTGGGTGAGCTTACCTTCTTAGAACCAGATTTCAGTCGTTACCCGTGTTTGAGGTTAGCGATTGAAGCGTGCTACTTAGGTCAGCATGCGACAACAGCCATTAATGCAGCAAACGAGATCGCGGTCGATGCTTTCTTGAACAATCAGGTGAAGTTTACCGATATTGCTGTCATTAACGAACACGTTATGAGCAAAGTATGTGAACAACATAACTCTGAGGGCTTAGATAGCTTGGAAAGCCTTCTCGAGCTCGATAATATGTCTCGTCAAATAGCCATTCAATTTATTAAAGAGCAGCTAGCATGAGTGGAATTCTGTGGAACTTCGCATCTTTTATCGTAGCGCTTGGCATTCTGGTTGCTGTTCATGAGTTTGGACACTTCTGGGTCGCTCGTCGTTGTGGTGTGAAAGTTGAAAAATTCTCGATTGGTTTTGGTAAATCGATCTGGAGCAAAGTAGGCCGAGATGGTACGGAATACAGCTTGTCCGTGATTCCATTGGGCGGTTACGTAAAAATGCTCGACGGTCGTGTCGATGACCTATCAGAAGATGAGCAGCAGTACGCGTTTGATAAAAAGCCATTGTGGAAGCGAACCGCGATTGTTGGCGCTGGACCAGCGTTTAACTTCATCTTTGCTGTGTTTGCATATTGGTTAGTATTTTTGATTGGCGTACCCGCGGTTAAGCCCGTGATTGGTGAAGTCACTCCACAATCTATTGCTGCACAAGCCGGAATTGAAACTGGAATGGAACTTAAATCTATTTCAGGAATCAAAACCGCAGATTGGGAATCAGTCAATATGGGGTTGATATCGCACATTGGTGATCAATCCATGACAGTGACGGTTGCTTCTCAAGACGACATCGGCTTTGAGCAACAAATGACATTGGATATTTCAGACTGGTCGTTCAACCCAGAAACTGAATCTGCAATGACAACGCTGGGCTTTAGACCGTATTCTCCAGAGATATCGACCGTACTGGCTCAAATCATTGATGATGGCGCTGCATACGATGCAGGTCTTGAAGCTGGCGATAAAATTGTTGAGATTAACGGGCAACCTATTGAACAGTGGCAGTCGGTTGTTGAGTTAATTCGTGCTAATCCAATGACATCATTGGACTTGGTCGTATTGCGAAATGGTGCCGAGCAGTCATTGGTTATGACGCCAAAAAGCCGCGAGCTTTCTGATGGTTCGACAATCGGCTATGCAGGTATTGCTCCGGAAGTCGCAGAATGGCCAGAAGATTATCGCTTTGAGTTACAATTTGGTGTAATTGAGTCTGTAGGAAAAGCATTTGATAAAACAGGTCAAATCATTGGATTGACACTGACAATGCTTAAGAAGCTCATCGTTGGTGATGTTGGCTTAAACAACTTGAGTGGCCCTATTTCAATCGCTAAAGGTGCAGGTACAACCGCCGATTATGGTCTGGTTTACTTCTTGGGCTTTTTGGCTCTGATTAGTGTTAACTTAGGGATTATTAATTTGGTTCCGCTGCCTATGCTTGATGGCGGACATTTGCTGTTTTTCGCTATTGAGGCCGTTACTCGTAAACCGGTACCTGAGAAAGTTCAGGAAATGGGATACAGAGTGGGAGGGGCAATCCTCTTCTCATTGATGGCTCTGGCAATATTTAACGATTTTACTCGTCTGTGAATGGTTTCTCACAGGCATTGGTAGTAGCAAGGAATAATTAGAATAAGTATGGCGATTAAGCAAATTCTGTTCGCAAGTCTATTGGCCACTAGTGTGGCTGCGAACGGAGCACAAAACTTTGTAGTTCAAGATATCAAGATCGAAGGTTTACAGCGTGTTGCACTTGGTGCAGCTCTACTGAAAATGCCAGTACGTATTGGCGATGAAGTGGATGAAAGCGATGTGTCTGAGATCATTCGTGCATTGTATGCTTCGGGCAACTTTGAGGACGTTAAAGTACTTCGTGATGAAGGTGTATTGATTGTTCAAGTTCAAGAACGACCGACCATCGCAAGCATCTCATTCTCTGGTAATAAAGCGATTAAAGAAGAACAGCTTCAGCAGAACCTAGATGCGTCTGGTGTTCGTGAAGGTGAAGCCCTTGACCGTACTACGCTGAGTAACATTGAAAAAGGCCTTGAAGATTTTTACTACAGTGTTGGTAAGTACAACGCGACAGTAAAAGCGGTTGTGACACCTCTGCCACGTAACCGTTCTGACCTTAAGTTTGTGTTTACTGAGGGCGTATCCGCTAAGATTCAGCAAATCAACTTTATCGGTAATGAAGTCTTCTCTGACTCTGAACTGCTTAGTCGTTTCAATCTGAATGTTGATGTTGCATGGTGGAATTTCCTTGCGGATGAAAAATACCAAAAGCAAGTATTAGCCGGTGATATCGAAGCGCTGAAATCTTACTACCTTGACCGTGGTTACCTTAAGTTTAAGGTTGACTCTACGCAGGTGGCGATCTCTCCAGACAAAAAAGGTGTTTACATCACGCTTGGCCTCGATGAAGGCGAAGCCTACACCGTTAAAGATGTCTCTTTCCGTGGTGAATTAATCGGTCGTGAGGCTGACTTCGAAGCGTTAGTGCCATTCGAAGACGGCGATACGTACAACGGTTCTTCGGTAACGTCTTTGGAAGAGAACGTAAAACGAATTCTTGGTGAATCTGGCTACGCGTACCCACAAGTTCGCACGATTCCTGAATTTGACGATGAGACCAAAGAAGTGTCGTTGGTTATCAATGTAGAAGCGGGCAGCCGTATCTATGTTCGTGATATTCGATTCACGGGTAACAACTCAACGAAAGACGAAGTACTGCGTCGTGAAATGCGTCAAATGGAAGGCAGCTGGCTTAACTCTAAGTCCATTGATACCGGTAAGAGCCGTCTTAACCGTTTAGGTTTCTTTGAAACGGTTGATGTACAAACAGTGCGTGTTCCTGGCAGTGAAGACCAAGTTGATTTGGTTTACAACGTTAAGGAAGCGAACTCAGGCAGTATCAACTTTGGTGTCGGCTACGGTACTGAATCTGGTGTGAGTTTCCAAGTTGGCCTGCAACAAGACAACTTTGCGGGCTCTGGTAACCGTGTTGGCGTAAGTGCCATGATGAACGATTACCAAAAAAACGTGAGCTTAGACTACCGTGACCCATACTGGAACCTGGATGGTGTGAGCTTAGGCGGTAAGATCTTCTACAACGAATTTGAAGCCTCTGAAGCGGGCATCGTCGACTATACCAACCAAAGTTATGGTACGAGCTTAACCTGGGGTTTCCCTATGGATGAGCTGAACCGCATTGAGTTCGGTGTTGGCTATACGCACAACAAGATCGGTAACGTACCGACTTATATCCAGGTTGAACAGTTTGCGAGAAGTATCGACCAATACGGTGATGAGCACATCTTAACCGATGACTTCGATATCAATATTTCATGGACGCGTAACAATTTGAACCGTGGTTTCTTCCCAACTGAGGGTAACCACCAACGTGCTTTCGCTAAAATGACGGTACCAGGCTCTGATGCTCAGTACTTCAAAATGCAGTACGATGTAAAACATTACATCCCGCTGACCAAAAAGCATGAGTTCACACTATTGATGCGCGGCCGATTAGGCTATGGTAATGGTTATGGTCAAACAGATGGTAACGATAACTTGTTCCCATTCTACGAGAACTACTACGCAGGTGGTTTTACAACCCTACGTGGTTTTGGCTCTAACTCAGCTGGCCCGAAAGCCGTTTACGGCAGCAGCACAGGTAATAACCCAACCTATGATACCGCTACTGATGATTCAGTGGGTGGTAACGCGGTTGCCTTAGCAAGCTTAGAGTTAATTGTACCAACGCCGTTTGCTTCTGATGAAGCGCGCAGCCAAATTCGTACCAGTGTCTTCTTCGATATGGCAAGTGTATGGGATACCGAGTTCGTAGACCGTGGCGCACCTAACAGTGGCGGCCAGTACTACTACGATTACTCTGATCCAACAAATTACCGTTCATCTTATGGTGCAGCCCTTCAATGGATGTCACCGATGGGCCCACTGGTTTTCTCTCTAGCTAAACCAATTAAAGTTTACGAAGGTGATGATGAGGAATTCTTCACATTCACCATTGGTAGAACTTTCTAATATTTAAAGGACAATATTTTGAAAAATATGATTAAAGCAGCAGGTTTAGGCCTTGTAGTTCTTAGCTCTTCTTTCTTTGCAACAGCTGCTGAAGCTGCGCAAAAAGTGGGTTATGTAAACACTGCACAAGTATTCCAGGCTCTACCTCAGCGTGAAGTTGTTCTTCAAAAAATGCAGGAAGAGTTCAAAGACAAAGCAGCTGAGCTACAGAGCATTCAAGCTGAAGCTAAAACCAAGATTGAAAAGCTTAAGCGTGATGGCGAGCTACTAGGTCCTGACGAAGTTGAGAAGCTACGTATCGAAGTAGGCCAACTAGACAGCAAGTACAAAATCAAAGCTCAAGCACTAGAAAAAGCAAGCCAACGTCGTGAAGCACAAGAGAAGCAGAAGCTATTCAAAGTGATTCAAGATGCTGTAACGAAAGTTGCAGAGAAAGAAGGCTACGACATGATCGTTGATATTCAAGCTCTGCAATACGGCAAGCCAGAATACAACATCTCTGAGAAAGTAATTAAAGCACTGAAATAAGTTTTATGAAGAATCTGACTTTAGCCGAATTGGCAACGATTACCGGGGGAGAGCTACACGGAGATGGTACAATTACCGTTTCAGCAGTCGCTCCGATGGATAAAGCGCAAGAAGGTAACATTACGTTCCTTTCTAACGTGAAGTACAGCAAGCACCTAGGTGACTGTAAAGCGTCCGCTATTATGGTTAAAGAGAGTGAGCGTGAACTGTGCAAGACTAACGTGATTGTGGTTAATGACCCTTATGTTGCTTTTGCTAAAGTTGCTCAAGCGCTTGATACTACTCCTGCTCCCGCAGCGGCTATTGCTGATTCTGCTTCAATCTCTAGCGAAGCAACCATTGGACAAAATGTGTCTATTGGCGCGAACGCTGTGATTGAGTCTGGTGTAGTACTTAGTGATGATGTGATCATCGGTGCTGGTTGCTTTATTGGTAAAAATGCAAAAATTGGCGCAGGCACTAAGCTGTGGGCTAACGTAAGTGTTTACCATGAAGTTGTGATTGGTGAAGGATGTCTGATCCAATCAAGTACTGTTATTGGCTCTGATGGCTTTGGCTATGCGAACGAGAAAGGTGAGTGGGTTAAGATCCCGCAAGTGGGTTCTGTTCGCATTGGTAACCGCGTAGAAATCGGCGCGTGTACTACCATTGACCGTGGTGCATTAGATGACACAATCATTGAAGATAACGTTATCTTAGATAACCAACTTCAAATTGCTCACAATGTTCACATCGGATATGGTTCTGCTCTTGCGGGTGGTACTATCATCGCAGGCAGCACGACGATAGGTAAGTACTGTATTATTGGTGGCGGCAGTGTGATTAATGGTCACATTGAAATCGTTGATGGCGTTACAATCACCGGTATGGGGATGGTAATGCGCAGCATCACTGAGAAAGGCATGTACTCTTCAGGTATTCCTTTACAGCCAAATAAAGATTGGCGTAAAACAGCAACGCGTGTTCATCGAATTGATGAAATGAACAAGCGTTTGAAAACCGTTGAAAAACTTATCGAGAAGAGCGCGGAATCATAATTCCAGCATTTCTAATAAAAGGCTCGCGTACAGCGAGTCTTTTTCGTTTATAATCCTTCTAATTAAATAAAGAATATATATAGGAATACGACTTTGACTACTGAACAGACAACGATGAACATTACTGAAATTCAGGAACTATTACCTCATCGCTACCCATTCTTAATGGTTGATCGTGTGACTAGCTTTGAAAAAGAAAAAACACTGACTGCGATTAAGAATGTCTCTGTTAACGAACCTCAGTTCACAGGCCACTTCCCACAACTTCCTGTATTCCCAGGCGTGTTGATCTTAGAAGCAATGGCACAAGCAACAGGCCTTCTAGCATTTAAATCTTTTGGTGCGCCTTCTGGCAACGAGCTTTACTACTTTGCAAGTGTTGATAAAGCAAAATTCCGTAAGCCAGTAGTACCTGGTGACCAACTGGTTATCGAAGTTGAATTCTTAAAAGAACGTCGTGGCATCGCATCGTTTAATGGTGTTGCTAAGGTTGACGGCGTAGTTGTATGTTCAGCTGAACTTAAATGTGCTCGTAGAGAGTTTTAATATGATTCATGAAACAGCGAAAATTCACCCGGCAGCAGTAATCGAAGGTGATGTAACTATCGGTGCTAACGTGACGGTTGGGCCTTTCACTTACATTGCTGGTAACGTGACCATTGGAGACGACACTGAAGTGATGTCGCACGTTGTGATCAAAGGTCACACAACCATTGGTAAAGAAAACCGTATCTTCCCACACGCTGTTATCGGTGAAGAAAACCAAGATAAGAAATACGACGGCGAAGACACAACAGTTGTGATCGGTGATCGCAACGTAATTCGTGAAGCGGTTCAAATCCATCGTGGTACGGTTCAAGACAAAGCAACCACAGTGATTGGTGATGACAACTTACTTTGTGTTAATGCTCACGTAGCGCACGATGTTATTGTTGGTAACCACACTCACATTGGTAACAACGCTATTCTTGGCGGTCATGTAACGGTTGGCGACTACGCTGGTGTTATGGCACTTTCTGCGATTCACCCATTCTGCTCAATTGGTGCTTACGCATACATTGGTGGCTGTTCTGCAGTTGTTCAAGATGTACTGCCGTACGTGCTTGCACAGGGTAACCACGCGGCTCCATTCGGCCTTAACCTAGTAGGCTTGAAGCGTAACGGATTTGAGAAACCTGAAATTCGTGCACTACAGAAAGCGTACAAAGAGCTATACCGTTCAGGTAAAACACTTGAAGAAGCGAAAGCGGCTTTAGTGGAAATGGCAAAAGAGTTTACTTCGGTAGTACCTATGCTTGAAATGCTAGAGAACTCTGAGCGCGGTATTATTCGTTAATACTCGATGTGGTTATGTACCAATCCGCGTAAGTATGACAATAATTACTTAATCAGATTGGTATAACAAAAAGATCGCTAATCATTAGGCGATCTTTTTTGTTTTAGGCAAGAAGGGAATTGGAAAACTATGGCACAGCAAGAAACAGCAACCAACAGCACGGACTTTGTTTCGAATGAACCACTGCGCGTAGGTATCGTTGTCGGAGAACTCTCTGGTGACACGCTTGGCGAAGGTTTTATCAAAGCAATCAAATCGCAGTACCCGAACGCTGAATTCGTGGGTATTGGCGGACCAAAAATGAAGGCGCTTGGTTGTGAGTCTCTTTTCGAGATGGAAGAGCTGGCTGTCATGGGCTTAGTTGAAGTACTTGGCCGTTTACCTCGCTTATTAAAAGTGAAAGCAGAGCTGGTAAAGTATTTCACTCAAAACCCGCCAGATGTGTTTGTGGGTATCGATGCGCCTGACTTCAACCTAAGACTTGAACTCGATCTTAAGAACGCCGGCATTAA
Organism: Vibrio sp. AIC-3; assembly: GCF_013114515.1. Lineage (NCBI taxonomy): Bacteria > Pseudomonadati > Pseudomonadota > Gammaproteobacteria > Vibrionales > Vibrionaceae > Vibrio > Vibrio sp. AIC-3. The sequence goes on from NZ_VTXG01000006.1 coordinate 144,160, forward strand.
AACAGTTCATTACGTGAGCCCTTCCGTGTGGGCTTGGCGTCCTAAACGTATCTTTAAAATCGACAAAGCAACCGACTTGGTTTTGGCCTTCCTGCCATTTGAGAAAGCGTTTTATGATAAATACAACGTTGCCTGTGAATTTGTTGGTCACACGTTAGCTGATGCTATTCCTTTAGAACCAAGCAAACAAGATGCACGTGAGCTGTTAGGCTTAGATCAAGACAAGCAATGGTTAGCTGTATTGCCGGGTAGTCGTGGTGGTGAGATGGGTTTGATTGCTCAACCATTTATCGAAACTTGCCAACGTATCAAGCAGAAGTATCCGGATATCAATTTTGTTGTTGCGCTCGTTAACGAACAGCGTAAAAAGCAGTTTACTGAAATCTGGCAATCGACCGCACCTGAGCTTGAATTCACGTTAGTCGAAGATACGGCAACCAACGTGATTACCGCCGCTGATTCTGTGCTCTTGGCTTCAGGTACCGTGGCTCTTGAATGTATGTTGCTTAAACGCCCTATGGTGGTTGGTTACAAAGTAAATAAGCTGACGGGTTACATTGTTAAGAAATTGGCGATCACTGAGTTTGTGTCACTGCCGAATATTTTGGCTGGTGAAGAGATCGTGAAAGAGCATATTCTTGAAGAGTGCCATCCAGACTTTTTGTTCCCGTCTGTCGATAAAATGCTATCAGCCGATAACAGTGCCTTGATCGAACGCTTTACCGAGATGCATCACTGGATCCGTAAAGACGCAGACAAACAAGCCGCTAACGCAGTACTGAAATTGATTGGTCGAGAGTTTGTTGAATCATAAAGTGCAGCCTCAGAAAGCACTGACTTATAAGTTACAAAGAGAATTGTCATGGCAGTAAAAGAGAAAAAAGAGCTTCCTCCATTTGAATATCCGCAAGGCTACCAGTTGTTTGCTGGTGTGGATGAAGTAGGTCGTGGGCCATTGGTAGGCGATGTGGTGACTGCTGCGGTTATCCTAGATCCAAATAATCCAATCGAAGGCTTAAACGATTCAAAAAAACTGTCTGAGAAAAAGCGTCTTGCTCTGCTTCCTGAAATCAAGGAGAAAGCCTTGGCGTGGTCTGTTGGTCGCTGTTCGCCACAAGAAATTGATGAGCTGAATATTCTACAGGCAACTATGGTCGCCATGCAGCGCGCTATCGCTGGGTTGAGCGTTCAGCCTGACATGGCACTGATCGATGGTAACCGTGTTCCTCAACTTCCAATGGACGGTCTGGCTATTGTAAAGGGCGATTTACGAGTAGCAGAGATCAGTGCGGCGTCTATTATCGCTAAAGTGGTTCGCGACCAAGAGATGGAAGAACTCGACAAACTGCATCCAGAGTTTGGTTTTGCTAAGCATAAAGGTTACCCGACCAAAGCGCATTTCGAAGCGATTGAAAAACATGGTGTAACCGAGCATTACCGAAAGAGCTTTAAGCCAGTAAAACGTATTCTTGGCATAGATTAAACGCTACATGGCTCAGAGCTAAGCTTCGAATAAATTTGCTTACTTGCTGCAGAAAAAAATAGAATACACTCAGTTGTAATCCTAGGCCCTAGCCTAGAACTCAGGAAAAATAATGTCAGATCCAAAATTTGTTCACCTACGCGTACACAGTGACTTTTCTATGGTGGATGGCCTGTCTAAGGTGCCACCGTTAGTTAAGAAAGTCGCTGAAATGGGTATGCCCGCCCTAGCACTTACCGATTTCACTAACCTGTGTGGTTTGGTGAAGTTTTACGGTACTGCCCATGGGTGTGGGGTTAAGCCAATTATTGGTGCTGATTTCCTCATGCAATCTCCAGAATTTGGAGATGAACTGACGAAACTGACGGTGTTGGCGTCTGATAACAAAGGTTATAACAACCTTACCTTGCTGATTTCAAAAGCTTACTTGCGCGGTCACGTGCAACATCAGCCGGTGATCGACAAAGAGTGGTTAATCGAAAACGCTGAAGGATTGATCATCTTATCCGGCGCTAAAGAAGGTGAGATAGGTAAGGCATTGCTGAAAGGTAACCGTGATCTCGTCGCGAGCAGTGTCGAGTTTTACAAGACTCACTTCCCCGATCGCTTTTATTTAGAGTTGATTCGTACCGGACGTGCCGATGAAGAGTCTTATCTGCACTTTGCACTAGAACTTGCTGAGCAACAAGACTTACCGGTTGTAGCAACCAACGAAGTGGTGTTCTTAACTGAAGACTTGTTTGATGCCCATGAAATCCGTGTAGCGATCCATGATGGTTACACCATGGTCGATCCGCGTCGTCCAAAAAACTACAGCGCGCAACAGTATCTTCGTAGCGAAGAAGAGATGTGTGAACTGTTCTCCGATATCCCAGAAGCGCTTGAAAACAGCGTTGAGATTGCTAAGCGTTGTAACGTCACTGTTCGTCTTGGTGAGTACTTCCTCCCGAACTTCCCAACCGAAGGTTTAGCGATTGAAGACTTCTTGATTAAAAAATCAGAAGAAGGCCTTGAGCGTCGTTTAGCATTCCTTTTCCCTGATGAAAAAGAGCGAGCGGAGCGCCGCCCAGAATATGACGAGCGCCTAAAGGTTGAACTGGAAGTTGTTAACAACATGGGTTTCCCCGGCTACTTCTTGATCGTAATGGAGTTCATCCAGTGGTCTAAGGATAACGATGTGCCAGTAGGCCCAGGTCGTGGTTCGGGTGCAGGTTCATTGGTGGCGTACGCGTTGGATATCACCGATCTTGATCCACTTGAATACGATCTACTGTTCGAACGTTTCTTGAATCCAGAACGTGTCTCGATGCCCGATTTTGATATCGACTTCTGTATGGATAAGCGTGACCAAGTAATTGATCACGTTGCCGAAATGTATGGTCGTGATGCGGTATCTCAGATCATCACCTTTGGTACCATGGCAGCAAAAGCGGTAATTCGTGACGTAGGCCGTGTACTTGGCCACCCGTTTGGCTTCGTGGACCGTATTTCTAAGCTTGTACCGCCAGATCCGGGGATGACACTAGAGAAAGCCTTCCTTGCTGAACCTGCATTACCAGAGCTTTACGATGGCGATGAGGAAGTTCGTGAACTGATCGATAAGTGTCGCATCCTTGAAGGTTGTACGCGAAACGCCGGTAAACACGCAGGTGGTGTTGTAATCTCACCAACTACGATCACGGACTTCGCACCTATCTATGCTGATGCTGAAGGTAATTTCCCAGTAACGCAATTCGATAAGAATGACGTTGAAACCGCTGGCTTGGTTAAGTTCGACTTCTTGGGTCTACGTACCCTGACCATCATCGACTGGGCGTTGGGCCTAGTGAACCCACGTTTAAAGAAGGAAGGCAAAGAGCCGGTTCGTATTGAATCGATCCCTCTGGATGACCAAGCGTCGTTCAACCTACTACAAAACTCTGAAACCACTGCGGTATTCCAGCTGGAATCACGTGGTATGAAAGACCTGATCAAACGTCTACAACCGGACTGTTTTGAAGATATTATCGCATTGGTAGCCTTGTTCCGTCCGGGTCCTCTGCAATCAGGCATGGTAGATAACTTTATCGACCGTAAGCACGGCCGAGAAGCGGTTTCATACCCAGATGAAACGTGGCAACACGAATCGCTGAAAGAGACACTAGAACCTACGTACGGCATCATCCTGTACCAAGAACAGGTAATGCAAATCGCACAGATCCTCGCTGGTTATACGCTTGGCGGAGCGGATATGTTGCGTCGTGCGATGGGTAAGAAAAAGCCAGAAGAGATGGCAAAGCAGCGTGGTACCTTTAAAGAGGGCGCTGAAGCCAATGGTGTTGATGGCGAACTGGCCATGAAGATCTTTGACTTGGTAGAGAAATTTGCAGGCTACGGCTTTAACAAATCTCACTCCGCAGCATATGCACTGGTTTCTTATCAAACGCTATGGCTGAAAACGCACTACCCAGCGGAATTTATGGCTGCGGTAATGACAGCGGATATGGATAACACCGAGAAGGTTATCGGCCTTGTTGATGAATGTTTCCGTATGAAGCTCAAGCTTTTACCACCAGATATCAACTCAGGTTTATACCGTTTCAATGTGGATGAAGATGGCGCGATTGTTTATGGCATCGGTGCGATCAAAGGGGTCGGTGAAGGCCCTATTGAAGCGATCATTGAAGCGCGAAATAAAGGCGGTTACTTTAAAGACTTATTCGACTTCTGTGCACGCCTTGATCTGAAGAAGGTCAACAAACGTGTTATCGAAAAGTTGATTCTATCCGGAGCCTTAGATAGATTAGGTCCTCACCGAGCGGCAATGATGGCATCTTTGAAAGATGCGGTGAAGGCGGCGAGTCAACATCATCATGCCGAGTCTTTTGGTCAATCTGATATGTTTGGCGTGTTGACCGACGCTCCGGAAGAGGTTGAACACAAGTATACCCAAGTGCCTAAATGGCCTGAGAAGGTTTGGCTTGAAGGTGAACGTGAAACGCTTGGTTTGTATTTAACGGGTCACCCGGTTAACGCTTACATCAAAGAGTTAGCGAAATACACCAGCTGTCGTTTGAAAGATGCCACGCCAACGCGTCGTGACCAATCACTAACAATTGCAGGCTTGGTGATTGCTGCGAGAGTGATGACGACGAAGCGCGGCACGCGAATTGGTTTGATGACACTTGATGACCGTTCGGGGCGAATGGAAGTGATGTTGTTCTCGGATGCGCTCGATCGCTACGCAGAATTGCTCGAAAAAGACAAAATTGTGGTCGTTTCCGGACAGGTCAGCTTTGATGATTTCAATGGCGGGCTTAAAATGTCCGCGCGCGAGGTCATGGACTTAGGAAGCGCCCGTGAGAAATATGCTCGTGGGGTGTCGATATCTATCGACCAATCCCAAATTAACGGTCAATTTTTTGAACGCTTTAGTCAAATCTTAGAACCTTATAGAGCCGGAACGGTCCCAGTCAATGTATACTACCAGCGTGCCGACGCTAGAGCGCGGTTAACATTGGGCACAGAATGGCGCGTGACGCCAAGTGATACATTACTAGACGAATTAAAACAGCTGCTTGGAAATAGCCAAGTAGAACTCGAATTTAACTAAAATTTAGCTTCGCGAATGCGGAGCTGAATCAACAAGGATTCATAGATGAGCCTGAACTTTCTAGAATTTGAAAAGCCTATCGCTGAACTTGAAGCAAAAATCGAAGCGCTACGTGACGTTTCGCGTCACGGTGGTGACACAGCGGTAGATCTAGACAAAGAAATCGAACAACTAGAGAAAAAAAGCTTAGAGCTTAAACAGAAAATCTTTAGTGACTTAGGTGCATGGCAGGTAGCTCAACTTGCTCGTCACCCTCAACGTCCTTACACCAAAGATTACCTGGAGCATGCATTCACAGAGTTTGAAGAGATGGCGGGCGATCGCGCTTACGCTGACGACAAAGCTATTGTGGGTGGTATGGCTCGTCTAAATGGCCGTCCTGTTATGGTTATTGGTCACCAGAAAGGTCGTGAGACTAAAGAGAAAGTGATCCGTAACTTTGGTATGCCAAAGCCAGAAGGTTACCGTAAGGCGCTACGTCTAATGGAAACTGCTGAGCGTTTCAACATGCCTATTATTACTTTCATCGACACAGCGGGCGCATACCCAGGTGTTGGTGCTGAAGAGCGTGGTCAATCTGAAGCTATCGCTAAAAACCTAAAAGTGATGGCTGGCCTTTCAGTTCCTGTTATCTGTAACGTTGTGGGTGAAGGCGGTTCTGGTGGCGCACTAGCGATTGGTGTTGGTGACTACGTGAACATGCTTCAGTACTCTACGTACTCAGTAATCTCTCCAGAAGGTTGTGCTTCAATCTTATGGCGCGATTCAGATAAAGCACCACAAGCAGCTGAAGCGATGGGCCTGATTGCTCCTCGTCTTAAAGAGCTTGAGCTTATCGACGAAATCATTCCTGAGCCTCTAGGTGGCGCGCACCGCGACCCTGCACAAACCGCTCAAAACATGAAAGACATGTTAGTTAAACAGCTAGAAGAGCTAGAGCAGTTTGATAACGAAACGCTGCTTGAGCGTCGTTACCAGCGTCTAATGAGCTACGGCTACTGCTGATAACTTGCCTTAGCGATAAGGCTAGCTATACGAACAAATGATGAAAGGGTTGGACTCAGTGCCAACCCTTTTTTATTATTAAAACATTATCCCTTAAAACACGATCTCTTGGTTTATTAGCCTCATGACACACTTAATTGATACCTTCACATCTGTACTTGATCAAAGCGCGCTTAAGCCTTGTCGGTTGATCGTCGCTTTCAGTGGTGGTGTCGATTCACGAGTGTTGTTGGAGTTGGCTGCCCAATTCGCTAAGTCCCATCACATCGATTGCTGTGCGGTACATGTTCACCACGGCTTAAGCAACAATGCTGATTATTGGGCAGAGCAGTGCAAAACATGGTGTGATGCTTTGTCGGTATCCTTGTTCATTGAACGAGTCTCGCTAGATATTAGCCGTGGAGAAAGCGTTGAAAAGCTGGCTCGAGACGCGCGATACCAAGCCCTTAAAAAGCATATTAGACAAGGTGATGTGTTAGTGACAGGCCAGCACATCGATGACCAAGTCGAGACCTTCTTGTTAGCTCTTAAGCGTGGCAGTGGTCCGAAAGGGCTCTCTTCAATGGCGAAAGTGATGCCATTTTCAGGTGCTCATATCGTTCGCCCACTGCTGTCGGTGACGAGAACGGATATTGAAGTGGCGGCGCGCGATATGGCTTTAACTTGGGTAGAAGATGAGAGTAATCAAGACGTTCGCTTTGACCGTAATTTTATTCGTCATCAAGTCACTCCGACACTGACCGAGCGTTGGCCTAGTTTTCGAGAATCGGTCAGTCGTAGTGCTCAGCTATGTGCAGAGCAAGAGTTACTGTTGGATGAGTTGTTAGAATCTCACTTACAACAAGCTTTGACTGAGAAGCACAGCTTAAGTATTGAGGTATTATCTCAGTACTCTGATTTACTGCGTGCACGCTTATTAAGAATGTGGCTGAGCCGCTGTAATCAACCGATGCCGAGCCAAAAGCAGCTCAAACTTATATGGGATGAGGTGGCATGTGCTCAGGCAGACGCCAACCCTAAGCTGGTGTTGAATGAGGTTGAGGTTAGACGTTTTAATCATCAGCTCTATGTCGTAAAAGAGACCAAAGACTTGTCGAACTGGCAAAGTGATATCTCGATGGAAGAGAGCTTAGTTTTGCCTGACGGTTTAGGGGAACTACACTTAACTTCAGCGGCGAGTGATGGTGTATCTAACCACTGTGATGCGCAACATTTTAGTCTCAACACAACGAGAGGAACACTGCGAGTGATATTTAACCCTGAGGGATTGTCAGCACACCCTGTTGGGCGCGGTCATAGCAGGAAGCTTAAGAAGTTGTTTCAAGAGTACCAAGTACCCAGTTGGTTAAGACGCAGAACGCCGATATTAATGGATGGCGATCGAGTGATCGCTGTTTTAGGCTTATTCGTAGATAAAAACTACGAAGGTCAAGATTGTGAAGCGCTTTGGAGCAAGTAGAAAAAGTTTATGTCACAATTCACCGTCACTTTAATAAAAATAATTAATGGAATATGCAATGAAGAAAATTACACTAGGATTAGTTCTTGGATTTGGACTATTGAGTGGTAACGCTCTGGCGGCTGATGTTGCTGCGGGTCAAGCTAAAGCAGCAATCTGTGCGGCATGTCATGGTGCAGACGGTATCGCAGTGATCCCTGGCTATCCAAACCTTAAAGGTCAAAACGAGCAATACATAGCTTCATCAATTAAGGCCTATAAGAATGGCCAGCGCACCGGCGGTTTGGCCGCTGTAATGCAGGCTCAAGCTTCAATGCTGAGTGATGAAGACATCGCGAATCTAGCCGCTTACTACGCAAGCCTTAAGTAAAACCTTCTCAAAGCGCTGATTAAACAAGATGATAAATTTCGAGCCAGAGCTTTAAAGCTCTGGCTTTTTTCATTGAATGTTTACTATAGCTAACCGATAATGAGCCATTCGCACAGTTTAAGGGATGAACATGAAAAAGATTGAAGCCATTATCAAGCCATTCAAACTTGATGATGTACGTGAAGCACTTGCAGAAGTGGGTATTACGGGTATGACAGTATCTGAAGTTAAAGGCTTTGGACGTCAAAAAGGTCATACTGAGCTATACCGCGGCGCAGAGTACATGGTCGACTTTTTACCTAAAGTGAAACTAGAAATCGTTGTGACCGACGAAGTGGCTGACCAATGTGTTGATACCATCATTGAGACGGCTCAAACAGGTAAAATTGGTGACGGTAAGATCTTCATTACTGAAGTTGAACGTGTGGTACGTATTCGTACTGGCGAAGAAGACGAAGACGCCGTATAAAAAAACTATTACCCTAAAAGGAGCGTTTATCGCTCCTTTTTCATCTCTGGTAGGGTGCTGTATGTTTAAGAAAACCATCATTGTTATCACGTTATTGATAACGCTTGCTGTCGTTAGTTTTCATTTTATCTTCGTGATCCCGAATAAACCCAACCTGATCATTTCCTCTCAAAGTACCAGTAACGACATCTACAGTTGCTACCAAAACTCTGCACCGAAAGCGATTGATGTGTCTGATGGCTTAGACATTACGGTGTGGAATATCTACAAGCAAAACCGAAATAATTGGCAGAGTGAGTTAAATAAGCTGTCGGCAGGTAGCGATTTAGTCTTGCTGCAAGAAGCTAGTATGACAGAAGGACTTCGCCAATGGGTAATGAGCGGACAGTGGGGAAGCACACGTGTTAATGCGTTTGAGGCCTTTGAGCAAAGTGCTGGGGTACTCAACCTAGCAACCCATTTACCGATTGAAGCGTGTGCTTATACTCATGAAGAACCTTGGCTTCAACTGCCTAAATCGGCGCTTTGGTCGCGTTACCAACTAAACAATGGCGAAGAGCTGGCTGTGATTAATATCCACGCTGTGAACTTTACCTTTGGTACGGAAGATTACGAGGCTCAGCTCAAGAGCTTAACTGACAATCTGCAAAAGTATCGTGGGCCGGTTATTTTTGCTGGGGACTTTAATAGCTGGAGTGAAGCTCGCTTTGCTGTATTGAAAGATGCGTTGGAGAAGGTTGGTTTGACGGAAGTTGCCTTTGAGCCAGATAACAGAACTCAGTTCATTACAGGACTGGTGCTTGACCATGTGTTCTATCGAGGGCTAGAGGTAGAAAAAGCAAAAGCGCCCATTACGGACGCTTCTGATCATAACCCTATGCGAGTGACCTTTAAGGCTAAATAGTGATTAGCTATTAGTCATTGGAACTTAACCATTCGCACGGTGGTTACCTTGGGAAATCTAACGGAACAATAGGCTAGAGAGTCTTCGCTAGCCTTATCTCTTCTACTTAAAAGATTAAAATGTAGAGCGCCCAGATTAGGTAGTAGCCAACCCATGGTAAGCCTGAAATCACAAGCGCTTGCCCGCGTTCAAACTCAGTCCACGTTAATACCGCAGCATAACCTAGCACGATGTACCATGGCAGAAGCAGTGGTAATGAGCTAGCAAACTGTGACCAATCATTAGTTAGCGGTAACTTGATCAAGCCATTTAAGCTGTTCAAGTCGGCAGCGTAGTTCATCACATGTCCATGCTTGAGTATCAGGCTTGCGTAGCTTGCTACATCACCTAAAACAGCTGGGAATATAACAACCGATGCCGCTGCAAACCATCGCCAAAAGCTGTGTTGGTGCTGGCTTGGCTTGGTTGCTAGGTTAAACCAGAATGCCAATAGAACGATGGTCAACGTTCGGCCAAATACGTCGCTGATGATCTCACTCGCGAGTAAGGTATTGCTGTCAAGTAACGCCAATTGGTCAGGGTTCGTTTGAGCCAGTTGCTGCGATAGCTCTGCACTTAACCACGCAAAATCTACATTCGAAAAATAAGCACCCCAAAACAAAAATGGGCTGAGCATTAATACGACGTAGGGTTGCCATCCCCAAGCACTTCGTTGATAAAGCGCTAAGAAACAAGCTGTTGGTGAACGGAATATATCCAACAGCATGACGAGTGGGTTACTTGACGGGTTCATACACTTACCTTAGTTACATCAACATACAGCTTCAGTTTTTGTCCTGGCTGTAGGTATTTCTTGTTCTGCAAAGTGTTCCATTTTACAACATCTGCACTTTTTACTTTGAACTTTGATGCAATACCGCTGACTGTGTCACCTGATTTCACGTTATAAAAGATCGTACGGATGATGGCGCCGTCTGAGCCGTTCTTCCAAATGACCAGTTCTTGACCAACTCTAAGCGTGTCGCGTGGTCCCATGCCATTCCACTTAGCCAGTGATTGATGAGAGACCTTATTTGCGCGTGCAATCGTCCATAGGCTGTCACCACTTCTTACAGTATGGCTGAGCTTATATTGACCACGACTCTTCGACTGTGTGCTTGCTAGGCGGTTTGAGGCGCTTAGGGCGTATGTCTTGTCGTCTTTGGTGGATGTTGGGATAAGTAAGTGCTGGCCAATACGAATATTGTTGTTGCTCAAACCGTTTGCAGAGCGGATCACTTTGCTGGTGGTGTTATATTTGCTTGCCAGTACGCTAATGCTGTCACCAGATTGAACCTTGTAACGCACCAACTTCATGCCTTTGCCTTTATTGGCAGCGACTTCTTTGTTGAATTTCTCAACTGAATCTAAAGGAAGTAATAGTTGTTGGTGTTTCTCTGGTGCCGTTGCCCATTGGTTGTAAGCCGGGTTGTAACCTTGCAGTTCTTTGACAGGAATACCTGCGTAGTTCGCAGCAATGGCTAAATCAAGCTGTTCTTCAGGGTTAACCAGAGTCAGCACTGGCTTATTCGGGATCGCCGGAATATCGATGCCATACTTTTCTTGGTTGGCAATGACATCTGCTAGAGCAAGCAGTTTAGGTACATAGCTGCTGGTCTCTTTTGGTAAGTCCAAAGAGAAAAAGTCGATTGGCTTGCCAAGCTTCTTGTTCTTGCGGATTGCGCTGTTTACTCGACCACCACCACTGTTATAGGCAGCAATCGCATGATTCCAGTCGCCATCGAAACGTCGGTTAAGATCTGAGAGGAAGTCCAATGCGGCGTCGGTAGAGGCGGCAACATCGCGGCGGCCGTCATACCAAAAGTTCTGTTCAAGCCCGTAGTCTTTGCCAGTGCCTGAAATGAATTGCCATAGACCAGCAGCACTGCCATGAGAGTAGGCAAACGCATCGAAAGAGCTTTCTACAACGGGTAGTAGTGCCAATTCTAGTGGTAAGCCTTTTTCTTCAATCTTAGTCGTGATCAGATACAAGAAAGGTTCAGCACGCTTTGATACTGTTTTTAGATGACTCGGGTGCTTGAGATACCAAGTTCGGTAGTAGTCGACCTTCTTTTGGTCTGGCACTTCCATTTCAAGTTGCATCGCAATGCGTTTCCAAACATCTTCTTGTGTTTGTGGAGTAACGACAGGTGCTTCAACTTTTTGATCTTCTTTGGCTGTTGCTTCTGATGAAACGTTCGCTTGAGAAACTTCTTTAGTAGGAGATGTGTTGGTTTGCTCGGAAGCTTGGTCTGGATTCTCTGACTGAGTTAATTGGCAACCAGAAAGTAGTAATACCAAAGCCCAGCTGTACTTAACTCGCATGTTACAGCCTTTTTAATTAACGGCCGATGATAATACTTGCCACCCCCTATGAGTGACAAGTCTGTATTTGTTAAAATTCGTTCTTCCACGCACGTAAAGCGGTGAATACCGATAAAGGATCGGTCTGCTCGGTGCGATTAGACACTGATTTCACTACACTTGGCTCGGTATAGCGCAGGAAGGGGTTCACAAACTTCTCTTGTCTCAAATTTGTGGGGATGGTCGACTTATTTTGAGCGCGAAGTCGGTTCACTTGGTCGCGATATTGCTGCAAATGTTGGTTATCAGGCTCTACGGCTAATGCGAAAGCGATATTGGCTGCAGTGTACTCATGTGCACAATACACTTCGGTTTCTTGAGGCAGAGCCGTGATCTTATTCAGTGCATCGAACATCTGTTGTGGTGTGCCTTCCATGATTCGGCCACAGCCCGCAGAGAACAACACATCACCACAAAACAGTTTGGCATCGCCCACATAACCAATATGACCCGCAGTATGGCCACTGAGCCCTAGGACGAGGAATACTTCGCCAAACAGTTCTAATTGATCACCATCATCGACCGGATGAGTTAAGGTAGGGATAGGTTCATTCCTTGGACCGACAACATCCACGCCGGGAAATTGTCTAACGAGTTCTGGAACACCACCAATGTGATCGTGGTGGTGGTGTGTAATCAAGATTGCATCTAAAGTTAGCTCATGGTGTGCCAAGTACTCTAATACTGGAGCCGCATCACCAGGGTCGACGACAGCACAACGGCGATCGCTATTTTGAATCAGCCAGATGTAATTGTCGTTAAATGCAGGTATGCTTTTGATATGTAACATTATTGGTTCTCCAGTCACTATTAGTGCGACAGAATAAGTGAGACAGATTATTGATGAAGCCAGCACGTAGCAGAAAGAAGTTTGAACGTCCTTACACTTGGGCGCAATTGCACAATGGGGACTGGTTGAGAGAATCTATTCAAACTCGACTCGATGAGTGGTGCCCAAAGCTATTTGGTTACCATATGCTCAAGCTCGGTGGCCTCAGTAGTGAGATTTCTAGCTGCACATGCAACATTCAACATCAAGTAAACCTAGATATCCAGAACCCATTACATAATGTGATAGCGGATGGCTATAATTTACCCTTTTTGGAGAAAAGCTTTGATGTTGTAGTAATGAGTCATCAGCTAGATTATAGCAATGACCCGCATCGCTTATTGAGAGAAGTCGATCGAGTGATGATGGACGATGGCTATATCATTATCACGGGCTTCAACCCAATCAGTGTCACTGGGCTTGCCAGTTTGATGCCTTGGCGAAAGAACAGCTTGCCTTGGAGTGGGCGTATGTACACGCCAAGTCGAATTAAAGACTGGTTAGGTGTACTTAACTATGAAGTAATTCATTGTGACACCTACGCGCTGTTTCCGATGAGTAAGTATCAAGCGATGTGGACGTGGTTGGAGAACAGCTTAGGTGGTTGTGCATCCTTCGCCGGAAGCCAATACTTTATTGTTGCTCGTAAGCGTACTTACCCGCTAAAACCCATCAAACCACATTGGCACCTTAAGCGACGTTTCTCGCCTGTTGGGGCAAGTTTTAGAACCAATACGCGCCGTACAATGGATTCAGCCAAAGCGTCATATCCGCTAAAAACAGAAAAAGCCGATTAGTTGTCGGCTTTTCATCTATCAATTCGATTGAGAAATTGTCAATTAGTTTAAGAAATTATAAATCGCTTTCTGAAATGTGCGTCTAATTAAAAAGACGATTAGCTTGGTTGATAGCCCGTATCTTCTAGAGTCGGATTCTCCGCTGCATTTCGCGCTAAATCATCACACATTTCGTTTTCTCTGTGTCCCGCGTGTCCTTTTACCCAGCGCCAATCAACGCTATGGCGAGCGGTTTCTTTATCGAGCCTTTGCCACAGATCGGCATTTTTAACCGGTTTCTTGTCGGCTGTTTTCCAGTCACGCTTTTTCCAGTTATGAATCCACTGTGTGATGCCTTGACGCACGTATTGGCTATCTGTGGTCAGAATCACAGAGCAAGGTTCTTTGAGGGCTTGGAGAGCAACGACAGCGGCGAGCATTTCCATACGGTTATTGGTTGTTAGCGTGAAACCTTCTGCTAGCGTCTTCTCGACTTTTTTGTAGCGAAGTACGATGCCATAGCCGCCGGGACCAGGGTTGCCTAAACAAGAACCATCAGTGAAAATTTCAACTTGTTTCGTCATGATTTGATACTATTACCTCAAGCACATTATCGGCATAGTCTGACACAATTATCCTTATGAATACCAGTAGCACTCCAGAACAAAGCACGAACGAAAAAAACAGTTCGAACGAAAATAAGCGCATTGTTGTACTCGATACCGAAACCACCGGTATGAATACAGAAGGTGGCCCTCACTATATGGGTCACCGCATCGTTGAAATTGGTGCAGTAGAGATCATCAACCGTAGGCTGACCGGGCGTCATTTCCACGTCTACATCAAGCCCGATCGTGCGATTCAAGAAGAGGCGATTGGCGTTCACGGTATTACCGATGAATTCTTGATTGATAAGCCTGAATACCAAGACATTCATAAAGAGTTTCTCGACTTTATCAAAGGTGCGGAGCTGGTGGCTCATAACGCGCCCTTCGATACGGGCTTCATGGACTATGAGTTTGAGAAGCTCAACCCAGCGATAGGTAAAACGGATGACTACTGTAAAGTTACCGATACCTTGGCAATGGCGAAGAAGATATTCCCAGGTAAAAGAAACAACCTAGATATCTTATGTGACCGTTACGGTATCGATAACTCGCACCGTACTCTCCACGGCGCATTGCTCGATGCGGAGATCCTAGCCGACGTCTACTTATTGATGACGGGTGGTCAAACTTCGCTGCAATTTAACGCTGGTCAACAGGAAGGTGAAGCCGAAAGCATACGAAGAGTAGAAAGTGGTCGAAAATCCCTAAAGGTTTTACGAGCTACGGCCGATGAAGTAGAAGCGCATCAAAGTCGTTTAGATCTCGTCGAGAAAAGCGGAAGCTGCCTCTGGCGTCAGTAGGGAGAAAGTATGTTAAGGGTATTGGCTACCGGTTGCTTATTGCTGTTAAGTTTTGGCTTACATGCAGCAACAGAATCCGTTATGAGTTTATTGGACAACCGTTTTCGAGTTGATCCCAGTATTGAACAAGTCACCTTTGTGATTTATCGAGCCGATAACTCTAAACCTGTCGTTTTGGTTCGCCCTGATGGCAAGAAATACTACTCTTGGCGCAATGCTGATAATGTCCGTTGGTACGAAGAATCGTCCATGGACATTATCTCTATCGACAATCCGATGCCCGGCCCTTGGCAAGCGATAGGTAAAGTTTCCCCTAAGAACAATATCAAGCTGCTGTCTCATCTTGTTTTGGATGCTAATGAGTTCCCAGATAAGTTGTATCAAACAGAGCGCATCAAATTTACCGCTCGACTGACTTCTGATGGCAAGCCGCTGGTGCTGCGCGATTTTCTCGATCGCGTGAAGCTTAAGGTTACCTTTACTAAGTTTGTTGAAAACGAAGAGTCTTTGGTGAGAGAAGCGCGCCCGGTGCCGGTTGTGATGGGCGAGTTTGCCGATGATGGCGCTGATCTTGATGAAAAGGCCGGAGATGGTGTGTTCACTGTCTCTTTGCCAATTGATATCGAGCCCGGTAAATACCGAGCGCGTATTACCTCTGGTAATGGCGTGTTCCTGCGAGCGCAAGAGCAAGAAGTCTTGGTTTACCCAACACCGATCACTAGCACCTTCATTCAATCACGAAAAGAGGGTTTACCTCATACTATTGTGGTGTCTGGTGAACAGGGGATGATCGCATCGAGCTCGTTAGCGGTTCATGTTGAGCACAAGGCTCCTGATGAATATGTGATGTACAAGCAGGGGCAAGCTGAAGTCGACGCAATGAAAGTCACTTTAGAGGTGCCTTATAATGGCGATTTAGGAATTTATAATTGGTCAGGGATGGTTTATGCCACTGATGCTTCAAGTCAGCGCCCGCTGATTTTTCCAATTACCGAGCAGTCGTACAGCGTTGTTGAAGATATCGACTTAGCAGAGTCACGACGTCTTCAAGAAGAAGCTCTTGCTGAACAGAAGCGTATCGTAACAGAGTTGATGATCCTTCAAAAACGTGAAGATGACAGACAGCGCAGTATGATCATTATTGCGGTGGGTAATGTGGTCGCTATTCTATTGGGCTTATTGATTTGGTTTGTGGTTCGTAAGGTCAAGGCGAAGAAAAAAGCGTTACCTGAGATGCAGCTCAAGGCGCCCAAGTAACTCGCTTAGATGATTAGATTGTCTAGAGAGAATAAGCCGCTAGATAAAGCATTGGAATTTGTGGCAACGAAATCATGAACAAAAAGACGGGACTCATAGGAGTCCCGTTTTTGTTTCTTTTTCTGGCCTTAAGCGACGTTATCAATCGATTGGTCTGGGTACTGAGACTTTGCTGCAAGCTCCTCTGGTGAGAAGTCATCCACGTTAATCGTGTACAGTCTATGTTCCTCAGCGCTAATCAGAAGATTTGCTTCGTCTTGCGTTAAGATACCTTTCTCAAGTCCCAACTGAGCAACAAGATCAAGTCGTAAGAAGGCACGTTTTTGATGTGTCTCTTTGCAGACTTTGTCGAACAGAGGTTCAGCTTGAAGAATCACTTCTAGCGCTTTTTCAATCTTACCTACTGGGTTGTATTCCGTCGCTTCTAAGTATTGGCCGCGACCGATACGAGAGCGTGTTTCGCTTGGTGTTTGTAGAATGTGCGCAACTTTGCTATCGAGCTTGTCGTTTGGAGCACGACGGATACGACCGAATGGCATTAGCACAACACGAAGCAGACGACCAATCACAGGGTTAGGGAAGTTCGCTAAGAACTCATCAATCGCCACTTCAGTCTGACGTAAGCTATCTTGCATCCCCCAATGTACTAACGGTAGATCTTCAGCGTGGCTGCCTTCACTTTCAAAGCGCTTCAACGTTGCTGAACCGAGGTAAAGTTGACTTAAGATATCACCCAGTCTTGCTGATAAACGTTCTCTACGCTTCAGTGATCCGCCAAGAACTGCCATTGAAATATCAGACAGTAGCGCTAGGTTTGCACTGTAGCGGTTTAGCTGTTGGTAGTAACGCTGTGTCTGTTTATCTGTTTTATTTGAAGGTGTTGGCGCATCTGAACCACGGCCATCGGTTAAACCAAACCACAAGCTGCGGACTAGGTTACTCATAGTAAAGCTAACGTGTCCTGCTAACGCCGAATCAAACTTATCTAGAGCATCACTGCTTTCAGAATAAGCCGCTTCCATTTCGTTAAGTACGTAAGGGTGACAGCGAATCGCACCTTGACCATAGATGATCATTGAACGAGTCAGGATGTTTGCGCCTTCAACCGTAATCGCGATAGGCGAACCTTGGTAGCCACGAGCTAGGAAGTTCGATGGACCTAAGCAAATACCTTTACCGCCAACAATATCCATAGCATCGATGATGCTGCGCTGACCACGGTGTGTACAGTGGTACTTAACGATTGCTGAGATAACCGAAGGTTTTTCGCCAAGATCGATACCTGCAACGGTTAGATTACTTGCCGCATCCATCACATAAGCGTTACCCGCTAGGCGTGCAAGTGGCTCTTCAACCCCTTCCATGCGGCCAATCGGTTGTTTGAATTGACGACGAATACGAGCATAAGCGCCCGTTGCTAATGCAGCAGACTTAATACCACCCGTTGAGTTTGAAGGCAGTGTGATACCACGACCAACCGACAGACACTCAACCAGCATACGCCAGCCTTGACCTGCCATTTTCTGGCCACCAATGATGAAGTCGATAGGCACAAAGATATCGTCGCCTTGCGTCGGACCGTTCTGGAACGGCACATTCAGCGGGAAGTGGCGATTGCCAATTTCTACGCCTTTTAAATCCGTTGGGATAAGCGCACAAGTGATGCCTAGATCTTTTTGGTCACCAAGCAGACCATCAGGGTCACGCAGTTTAAAGGCCAAGCCTAATACCGTCGCGACAGGTGCTAGGGTGATGTAACGCTTGTTCCAAGTTAGGCGCATGCCCAATACTTCTTCACCTTGCCATTCGCCTTTACATACCACACCGTAATCTGGGATTGAACCTGCATCAGAGCCAGCTTCTGGGCTCGTCAGGGCAAAACAAGGGATCTCTTTACCTTCTGCTAGGCGCGGCAGGTAATGATTTCTTTGTTCTTCTGTACCGTAGTGTTGTAATAACTCACCAGGGCCTAATGAGTTAGGTACGCCAACCGTTGATGACAATACGCTAGAAACGCCGGTTAGCTTCTGAAGAACCAAAGACTGAGCGTAAGCCGAGAATTCTAAACCGCCGTATTTTTTCTTGATGATCATGGCGAAGAATTTATGGTCTTTCAGGTATTGCCATACTTCTGGTGGCAAATCTGCAAGCTCATGGGTGACTTGGTAATCATTGACCATCTCACACACAGTATTTACTGGGCCATCTAAAAATGCTTGTTCCGCTTCCGAGAGTTTCGGGTCGGCAATATTCTGAAGTTTCTTCCATTCAGGCTTGCCTTTGAACAGCTCTGCTTCCCACCATACTGTGCCAGCTTCCAATGCTTCTTTTTCTGTCTGGGACATCGCTGGTAGAACTTTCTTAAATAAAGAGAGTGCTTTTTGGCTGATTAGGGTCTGACGAATGGTCGGTACAGCAAAGATCGCAACGGCTAACAAGTAACAAAGCCAACCAGTGACGGCCACGCCGCCGAACAGTGTTAATGCTACCATTGCGCCAGTTAATACAACTAATGCACGTACCAGACTAACTCTATGGTAAAGACAGACGCCTAAGATGGCTGTCATGCCGAGTAGGGAGAGCAATATGTTCATGATCGATTTCCTTTTCAGAGATCACTTATTGTTATTAAGTTTTAGGTAAGAGGTCTAACCAGTCAAGTGTAAACAAAATATTAAATATTTGTAAAACTCCAAAGTGAATAAAAAGTGATCTCAATAGAGTTAAAGTTCTAATTGTGAGAGGTTGGTGGCGAATATTTGGACGGATCGGCAGCGAGACTCTAATTAAGGTGGCAATCTTTGGGCTTAAGTGTCGACACTATTTCATGTTTGTGGGTAAACTCAGGTAAAAGAGGGGAAAACCCTCAGCTCTCATTTCACGTACTTTAAGTTGCGTAAAAAAATATAAGAGATAAGCCTTATGTACCATGACCTAATCAAAAGTGAATTGAACGAAGCTGCTGACGTTCTGAATAAGTTCCTGAGTGATGACCATAACATCGCTCAAATTGAAGCGGCGGCAAAACTGATTGCTGACTCATTCAAGCAAGAGGGCAAAGTGCTTTCTTGTGGTAACGGTGGTTCACACTGTGATGCAATGCACTTCGCAGAAGAGCTTACTGGCCGATACCGTGAAAACCGTCCAGGTTACGCTGGTATTGCGATTTCAGATCCAAGCCACCTGTCTTGCGTGAGTAATGATTTTGGCTACGACCACGTATTTTCTCGTTATGTAGAAGCGGTAGGTCGTAAAGGTGATGTGTTGTTCTGTCTGTCGACTTCAGGTAACTCTGCCAACATTTTGAAAGCAATTGAAGCTGCTCAAGCTAAAGGCATGAAGACGATTGCATTGACGGGTAAAGATGGCGGTAAAATGGCGGGTTGCGCTGATATCGAAATCCGAGTGCCACATTTTGGTTACGCAGACCGTATCCAAGAGATTCACATTAAGATCATTCATATTGTGATTCAGCTTGTCGAAAAAGAGATGGAAGAATAATTTTACAGACATCTGGAGCCCAGATTTCTGGCTCCATTGGTTTTAATAGGGAGTAGATTAAACCATGTGTGAATTGCTCGGTATGAGCGCGAATGTGCCAACTGATATTTGTTTTAGCTTTACTGGTCTTATGCAGCGTGGAGGTAACACCGGCCCGCATCGTGATGGCTGGGGTATTACCTTTTATGAGGGTAAGGGTTTTCGCACCTTTAAAGATCCGAATCCGAGCTGTGAATCTAAGATCGCTGACTTGGTTCAAAACTACCCAATTAAAAGCCAAGCTGTTGTCAGTCATATCCGTCAAGCCAATCGTGGTGGCGTCAATCTAGAAAATACACATCCTTTTACCCGAGAGCTGTGGGGGCGATACTGGACCTTTGCTCACAATGGTCAATTAACGGATTACGACGATCTGATTAGTGGTCGTTTCAGACCGGTTGGCGAGACAGACAGTGAGCTCTCCTTCTGTTGGCTACTCAAACAACTTGAAGAGCGTTTCCCTGAGCCACCTCAAGATATGGAAGGTATGTTCCGCTTTGTGGCTGAGTGTTGTGACCAGCTCCGAGAGAAAGGCGTTTTCAACATGTTGTTGAGTGATGGTGAGTACGTGATGACTTACTGTACTAACCATTTGTACTGGATAACAAGGCGCGCACCTTTTGGTAAAGCGAGCCTGATTGATGAAGATGTTGAGATTAACTTCCAGGAAGAAACTACGCCTAATGATGTGGTTACGGTGGTGGCAACTCAGCCTCTAACAGACAATGAACAGTGGTTTAGAATGAAGCCGGGCGAATATGCGCTGTTTCATTTTGGTGAGCTGATTGGCAACAATCATAAAGCGTTGGAAGATGTCGCTTATGCGCCGAAGAAGGTAGCAAGCCAAGCGCCAACTGAACCATTGAGCTGAGCTAAGTGTCTCGAATAGTATTATTTGAACCCTATAAAAAAAAGGCTGCTTACTGAACTAATGAATCAGTGAGCGGCCTTTTTTTGGATTTGATTTAGTTTCTGAAGAATTACTCTTCTGCGTAACCGTGTTTACCTAATGCCTTACCGTCTAAGACAGCTTGCCCATTTAGCATTGATAAACGATCTTCGGCGAACCATTTACAGACCATAGGGTAAATGCAGTGTTCTTGGGTAAGCACTCGGCTTGCCAGCATATCAGCATCATCATCTTCAAATACCGGTACCTTAGCCTGTAAGATCACAGGACCCCCATCAAGCTCTTCAGTAACAAAGTGGACACTAGTTCCGTGCTCTTTGTCTTGTGCATCAATGGCACGCTGGTGGGTGTGTAGGCCTGGGTATTTAGGCAACAGGGAAGGGTGGATGTTGACCATTTTACCCGCATAGTGACGAACAAACTCTGAACTCAGGATACGCATATATCCCGCAAGTACGATTAAATCGGGTTGGTATGCATCAATCTGAATCATCAATTCATGATCGAACTCTTCACGTGAACCAAAGTCTTTTGGATTCACTGAATGTGCGCCAACACCTGCGGTTTTCGCTCGTTCTAATCCAAAAGCCTCTGCTTTGTTTGAAAAGACAGCTTTAACTGAAGCATCAATCATATTGTTATCACAGGCATCCAAAATTGCCTGTAAGTTACTTCCGCTTCCTGAAACTAGCACAACGATGTTTTTCTTAGAGTGACTGGTTTTATTTGAGTGATTGTTTTTCATAGAGTGGGTCATACGAATGATTAACTGAACTGTTTACAATGTACCTACATAAACTAAGGTTTTCTGCGGGCTAAATAGCAAAATGAGGACCATTAGGTCCTCATTGATTAACTAAGTAAGTGAGCGTATCACTTATTTAATTTCAACTTGCTCTTCGCCAGCTTCAGCGTTTGCGATCTCACCGATAACCCAAGCGTTTTCGCCTTCAGTTTTCAGTAGTTCAACTGCAGCGTCTGCTTGATCTTTAGGTAGAGCAACAACTAGGCCTACACCACAGTTGAAAGTGCGGTACATTTCGAATGTCTCCACGTTACCTTTCTCTTGTAGCCAGTTGAAGATAGCAGGCCATTCCCAGCTCTTGCCATCAATGACTGCTTTAGTACCTTCAGGAAGTACGCGTGGGATGTTTTCCCAGAAACCACCACCTGTGATGTGTGAGATAGCATGAATGTCATGCTCTGCAATCATCTTAAGCGCTGATTTGATGTAAATCTTAGTTGGTTCTAGTAGGTGCTCACCGATAGTGCGACCTTCTAGTTCTTCACTCTTATCAGCACCAGAAACTTCTAGGACTTTACGAATTAAAGAGTAACCGTTTGAGTGTGGACCACTTGAGCCAACAGCGATAAGTGCGTCGCCTGCTGCTACTTTAGTGCCGTCAATGATGTCCGCTTTTTCTACAACACCAACACAGAAGCCAGCTACATCGTAGTCGTCGCCTTCGTACATGCCTGGCATTTCAGCAGTTTCACCACCGATAAGTGCACAACCAGCTTGAACACAACCTTCAGCGATGCCAGAAACAACGTCTGCTGCTGTGTCTACATCTAGCTTACCTGTTGCGTAGTAGTCTAGGAAGAATAGAGGCTCACCACCTTGAACGATTAGGTCGTTCACACACATTGCCACTAGGTCGATACCAATGGTGTCGTGTTTTTTCAGATCCAAAGCAAGGCGAAGTTTAGTACCAACACCATCAGTACCTGAAACAAGTACTGGCTCTTTGTATTTCGTTGGAAGTTCACATAGGGCGCCAAAGCCACCAATACCGCCCATTACTTCAGGGCGACGAGTGCGTTTAACAGCACCTTTAATACGGTCTACTAGTGCATTACCTGCGTCGATATCAACACCAGCGTCTTTGTAGCTTAGAGAAGAAGTATTACCACTCACGGGATAGTCCTCGAACTTAAGTTGGATGTGAAAACGGCGCTATTCTAACAGGGCTTGAATATGAAGAGCAAACGTTTGCGCGGTTTTTTTTATTAGAATAAAGATTCTGAAATAACCTTAGAGTTCGTGTATAATCTACAGGTTTGTTTAAATATTGCCGGAGTTGGAAATGAAAGTTGTTGAAGTGAAACACCCGCTAGTAAAACATAAAATTGGCCTGATGCGTGAAGGTGAGATTAGCACTAAGCGTTTTCGTGAGCTAGCGACAGAAGTGGGTAGCCTTCTAACATACGAAGCGACATCAGACTTTGAAACTGAACGTGTAACTATTAATGGTTGGGACGGCCCAGTTGAAGTTGACCAAATTAAAGGTAAAAAAGTAACAGTAGTGCCAATCCTACGTGCTGGTCTAGGCATGATGGACGGTGTTCTTGAGCACATCCCAAGCGCACGTATCAGCGTTGTTGGTATCTACCGTGACGAAGAAACGCTTGAGCCAGTTCCATATTTCAACAAGCTTGCATCTAACATCGATGAGCGTATCGCTCTAGTGGTAGACCCAATGCTTGCAACGGGTGGTTCTATGATCGCGACTATCGACTTAATGAAAGAGAAAGGTTGTAAGCACTTCAAGATTCTTGTTCTTGTAGCGGCTCCTGAAGGTATTGCGGCTCTAGAAAAAGCGCACCCAGATGTTGAACTTTACACAGCTGCAATCGATGAGAAGCTAAACGACAAGGGTTACATTGTTCCTGGTCTTGGCGATGCTGGTGATAAGATCTTCGGTACTAAGTAATTCGGTTTCAGCTTAAGTGACTCTAAATCGTTTCTTAACTCGCTGAATTAGCCGTATTAATAAAAAGGGAGAGCATTGAATGCTCTCCCTTTTTTGATCTTGTTGGTTTGTGATTCTTTTGAATCTAGCCTTACCGATGGATTAATCGATTTGAGCTTTGTCTACCACAGTGTTGTCACCTAGCTCTTCTGGAAGTACTAGGTTAAGTAGAATCGCTACGATACCGCACAAGCTTACGCCCTGTAGGCTGAAGTCACCGATACCAAAGGCCATGCCGCCAATACCAAAGACTAAAGTAATGCCCACAATCACAAGGTTACGTGATTTGTGAAGGTCAACGTTGTTCTTGATTAGCGTGTTAAGACCTACGGTTGCGATAGAGCCAAACAGAAGAATCATGATACCGCCCATCACTGGAACCGGAATGGTTTGCAGTAATGCGCCTAGCTTACCAACCAATGCAAGAACGATAGCCGTTATTGCAGCCCAAGTCATGATTACAGGGTTAAATGCTTTGGTAAGCATTACTGCGCCTGTTACTTCACTGTAAGTTGTGTTTGGTGGAGCGCCCAGCATAGAAGCAGCTATTGTTGCCACGCCGTCACCTGTGATTGTGCGGTGCAGGCCAGGTTTCTTAAGGTAGTCTTTACCCGTCACGTTAGAAATCGCCAGCATGTCACCTACATGCTCAACGGCTGGGGCAATCGCGACAAACACCATGAAGAAGATAGCGTTGATGTTGAACTCCGGCATGGTGAAGTTTGGTAGTGCTAACCACGATGCTTGCGCTACTGGAGTGAAGTCTACCGCGCCGTATACCAAGCTGGTGATGTAACCCGCAACAATCCCACCGAAGATTGGCAGTAGCTTAAGGAAGCCTTTTGAAAACACACTGATGACAATCGTCACTAACAGTGAAATTGAAGAGATCCACAGGGCAGCGTCTGCATCAACAAGCTGAACCGCACCATCGCCTGTCTTACCTAGCGCCATGTTAACTGCAACAGGTGCAAGACCTAAACCGATAACCATGATCACAGGGCCAACAACGACTGGTGGAAGCAGTTTATGGATGAAGCCAACGCCACGAACTTTAATTAACGCGCCCATTAGTACATACACAACACCCGCCGCCATCAAGCCGCCCATGGTTGCACCAACACCCCAAGTTTGAATACCAAACATGATAGGCGCGATGAAAGCAAAAGAAGATGCTAAGAAGATTGGCACTGAACGGCGTGTAATAAGTTGGAATAAAAGGGTACCGATACCTGCGCCAAACAGTGCAACGTTGGGATCGAGTCCAGTCAGTAGCGGCACTAATACAAGCGCACCAAATGCTACAAACAGCATTTGCGCACCTTGCAGAGCATTTTTCATGTTATGTCCTTAAAAATGGTCGTTATATGAAAAGCGAAAAATAAAATTCGCGGGATTCTATCACTTGGCAATCGATTGCTACACCAAATAGATCAAATTTATTTATCTTAGTTATGTTTTATATCCATCTAAGCCCTAGAAATTCAGTTTATAAGTGAGCGATTTATCATGGCCAGGTGATATTTTGTGGTTATTAAACACAGTGGGCGCTATCGACCTTGCCCCTCAATCCATAGTTGCTTATCATCTAGGCACAAGATTTGAATATTAGGATCAGTATGCGCTACATAGCATTGTTGTTGATGGGACTATTAGCCTCTCCGAGTTATGCCTTAACTCAAGTAGATATCTTTAGTGCTGAAGTTGCGATTAACGCTGAAGACAAACAGCCAGAACAAGTGGCAAGAAATACAGGTATGGAGCAGGTATTGATACGTGCGACTGGCCAAACTGATGTCGCTTCGAATGAGACGATTCAAAAGGCGATGCGCAAGAGTTCGCAGTACATGTCTCAAATGAGTTTTGGCGAAAGCAATGACCAATCAACATTGCGTATGCGTTTTAACGGTGCTCAAATCCGTTCTCTGTTGACTCAAGCACAGTTACCTTACTGGCCTGACACGCGTTCAAACATCCTTGTTTGGCTGGTGGAAGAGGACAACTACGACAAGAACATCGTATGGGAACACTCTAACTCACAGTTAGCAGCTAGCTTACAAGCGAACGCAAAAGAGCGTGGCTTGCCTCTAACGCTGCCTGTGGGTGACTTTGACGATATTACGGGTATTGCGACTTCTGATTTGTGGGGTAGCTTTGTTACGCCAATCAGTAAAGCGAGTCAGCGTTATCCTGTTGATGCTGTGTTGGTGATAAAGGCTCAATCTTCAGGCCTACGTTGGGCTCTATACGATCAAAAGCCAAGTCAATTGACGAGTGCACCAACATCGCCTGTAAGTGGTTCACTATCGGGTAACAGCGACACGACTTCTAAGAAGTTAGTTGACCAAATCAGTAACTACTACGCAGGCAAAAGTGCTGTGACGGTAGCGAGTGAGTCATCAGAATCGATTTTAACGCAGTTTATTAGCCTGAATAATGCTCAAGACTTCTTCCAGTTAGAGAACGCACTTAAGCGTCTAAACTCGGTGGCAAGCCTAGATATTCTGAAGATTCAGAACAACGAAGTCACTTTCCGAATTCACTTATTGTCGACTCAACAAGAGTTTGAGCAAGAAGTAGCAAGTATTCGACAAGTCGCGAAGGTTGAAGAATCTTACATTGAACCTGAAGTGAGCCCTGAATTTGAAACTCAAGACAACACAATGTCTGTAGGTGATGATTCAACAGACGCTGCTGAAGTCGTTGGTGACGAAACTGACTCAGGCGTACAAGTGATTAAGGGCAACGAGGTATCTGAGGATGCTGAGCTAACGAATACGCCTGACGCAACGTTAGAGGATTCTAGTACAGAAGATCTAACCATCACTGCGCCAGTACATGCTAATCCAAGCTTGGTATACGAGTGGGTTCGCTCATAATTGTCAGCTGACATGACTGATTGAAATGAAAACTTGAAAAAAGCCCTGCAAGAGCAATCTCGCAGGGCTTTTTGTTTGTAAGCGGTCAGTTTAAAAGCATGGGCTTAATATTATTGCTCGAACTTAGCTTTTTCTCTCTTTTCTACTTCAGAAAGACGCTTCAACTTGATGCCTAACTCTTTGGCTCTAAAGCGAGTAAATAAGATATTGCCCGCGAAACCTAGAGTCGTCAGAAGCAGTTCTACAGCCGCTAATAAACGTTCACCATCGTCTACATACAAGATAGTTAATGCGTGTAGGAAATAGAGCATCAAGACGAAATTTGCCCATGCGTGCGTATAAGGTTTTCCTGCTAAAATGCCCGGTAATGGCAATAACAGCGGGATAGCCCAAGCAATCGCCAGTGTGACATTACTGAGATGAGGGTGCGGTGAAAGCGTCATCTGCCAAGCCACCACCCAGAATAAAAGCGACAAGTTGCCCGCTAAAGCAAGGTAGCGAAATAGCTTGGTTTTGGGAGACATAGCCTTCTCTGGCATATACATCATTGAGAAATTCCCTTCTGGTTTAACGCGATGCGCGCTAGGCGTTTACCTAGGTTTTGCGCCAACTCAATCTCTTCTTTGCTAAGTGAAGCGCTCTCTCCAGTACTGCTTGCACCATAAGGCGTACCACCAGTTTGAGTGGTGTGCAGCGCCGGTTCTGAGTAGGGGATGCCCACGACTAACATGCCGTGATGAAGCAGGGGCAACATCATGCTTTGTTGTGTTGTCTCTTGACCACCATGCAATGATGAAGAAGAGGTAAATACACA
Organism: Vibrio sp. AIC-3; assembly: GCF_013114515.1. NCBI lineage: Bacteria > Pseudomonadati > Pseudomonadota > Gammaproteobacteria > Vibrionales > Vibrionaceae > Vibrio > Vibrio sp. AIC-3. The sequence goes on from NZ_VTXG01000006.1 coordinate 171,011, forward strand.
ACCTGGCTTATCGATGAGATCACCATTGATCCACATTGATGTCGTGCTATCCCAAAAGTGCTTCATTGGCCCGGCCATGTTACCAAACCAAACCGGACTGCCTAGCGCCAAACCATCACAAGATCGAAGTTCTTGTAACGAGGCAATAGGATCGGTTGGTTGATAACGCGAATCAGGCTGCTCTTCTACTGTGTACACGTCGTTCACCGTCCTTAGCATAGCTTCGCAGTTCGGGATGGATTCAACCCCTCGTGCAATCTGCCTTGCTAGAGCTTGTGTGTTGCCGTGGCGACTGTAATAAAGAACAAGAATGTTAATGCTCATATTGGATTACAGAATCTCTAGCACTTGCTCTGGTGGACGACCAATTTTTGCTTTGTTGTTCGCGACAACGACTGGGCGCTCAAACAGTTTTGGATTGGTTGCCATCGCGGCGAAAAGATCTTCATCAGTAACTGAAGCATCGCCAAGGTTTGCTTCTTTGTAGTCCGCTTCTTTGGTGCGCATCATGTCGCGAACACTGTCAAAACCAAGCTGAGTGAACAGTACTTTCAGCTGTTCAACTGTTAACGGAGTCTCCAGGTATTTGATGACCTCTGGCTGTACGCCGTTTTCCTGAAGCACTTCTAGAGTTTGACGGCTCTTTGAGCAGCGTGGGTTATGATAAATCACGACAGACATGGTTCTTCCTCATTATTATTTTTGATTTAGTTGTTTAGCTGAAGCCACCAGGGGTGACTTCTTTTTTGTGTAACGTTGAGCTTTCTTTTTATTCTGGTAACGAGCTGTTACCAGTAAACACTCTATTGTAGCGACAAGAAGCGCTCTCGTTGAATCATTAGCTGATCAATTCGAGCGTCGTAGCGTGCTTGTTTTAGGCTTCCTAATTCGGCGATTTGGCTTGCTTGCGTGTAGTACTGAATCGCTTTGTTCCAGTTGGCTTGCAGTGCCAAAATTTCTGCACGAGCAGCCAGTTCTTCGTCGCTATTACCAAGGCTCGTATTTACTTTTGAAAGTAAGTGCCAGCCATTGGTGTCATTCGGGTTATCGTGCGTGTAACGCTGCAATACGCGAACCGCTTCTTGAAGATCTTCATTTTCAATCAGTGCGTTGGCGTAGTTAATGGTCAGAACCGGGTTGTTTGGTTGACGAACCAGTGCCGATTTAAGTTCTTTAATCGCAATCTCAGGCTGCTTCTTCTCGATGTGCAGATCCGAAATAGCATCTAGATAAAACAGGTTGGTTGGATCGCTGTTAATCAGCTTGTTCAGGATCGGCTCTGCTTTGTCTAATTTTTTAGAGTCTAGGTAAACCAGTGCTTGGCCATATTCTAATGACGGAAGCAAAGCTTTAGGGGCTTTCTTTAGCTGACGCTCAAACCAATCAAGAGCAGCATCATTATTAATGCCAGCATAGCGCGCAACAATGCGGGCTCTTGCTAGGTGGTAGTCCAGAGAGGGAGCCAGTTTCAGTGGCGGGTAACTACGAGCACGAGCACGTGAATCGGTAATTCGGTCTTCTGGTAATGGGTGAGTCAGTAGCATTGGCGGTGGTGTGCTCGCATAGCGATATTCATCAGCTAAACGGCCAAAGAAACGTGGCATCGCATTCACATCAAACCCAGCTTTTGCTAGCGTGTTGATACCAAAGCGGTCGGCTTCTTTTTCATTACTACGGGTGTAGTTGATTTGGCTTTGCATATTACCCGCAGTCGTTGCCGTTAGGGCTGCAATGCCGGCTTCAGGAGCTGCAATTGCCAGTAATACAGAGGCTGCTAGCGCTGCAATGGTTGCTGGAGAGCGGCGCGCTTGGTCTTCCATACTACGCGCTAAGTGACGTTGGGTTACGTGCGCGATTTCGTGCGCTAATACAGAAGCTAATTCACTTTCAGATTGTGCATGCAGGAATAGACCTGAGTGCAAAGCAACATAACCACCAAAGAAAGCAAAGGCGTTGATGTTGCGGTCACGGATCATAAAGAACTGGAAAGGTGTCTTTACATCATTTGCGTTCGCGACCAGACGATGGCCAAGAGTATCAATATATAGATTTAGAACTGGGTCGTTTACGATAGGCTGGCTACTTCTGATGATGCGCATGTAGGCATCACCATAGATAAGCTCTTGGTCGATAGTGAGTGTGCCGCCAGCAGCGGTACCGATATCTGGTAGCTCCAAACTATTGGTATTCGCCATAGTTGGGGTGCTTAATGTAGCTGCGATGCATAAGCAAGCAATTGAGCGAGCGCGTTTAAACATATTAGTCAGTAATACTCCGTTTCTTCTGACAGTAAGACAAGTGCAATGGAAATTGGTTCTTTATCTGATTTAACCTTTGCCAAGTGCGTGCGCTATCATGAAGGAAGATGAATGAATGATGGCGCGTTTTCAAAAACAGATTACAATACGACCCTTATAATAAGCATCGAGCTCAAGAATGACACCTAATATTCTAGATTTACGCCAAGAGCGCTGTCCAATGGCGCTATTATTAGCCAAGCGTCACAGTGTAAAGTTAGAAGTAGGGCAGTCATTGTCAATTTATGTCTCTGATAACAGCTCGATGAAAGATATTGTTACTTATTTGTCTAAGCAAGCCTATGACGTCGTCACTGAGGTTTGCTCTAATTACCATCATCTCCTCGTCACTAAAAAGGAATTGCAGTCAGATGCTTGAAATGGTCAATCGTTGGTATAAACGACGTTTCTCTGATCCCCATGCTGTCAGTTTGGTTGCCATCATTCTCTTCGGCTTTATTACGATCTACTTCTTTGGTCACCTAATTGCGCCACTCTTGGTTGCAATTGTGTTGGCTTATTTGCTTGAGTGGCCTGTTACCCAACTTCAAAGACTCGGTGTTCCAAGAACGCCTTCGGTGATGTTGGTGATCATGATGTTCTTTAGCGTGATGCTACTTGCGATCTTTGGCTTGGTACCAACCATTTGGCAACAAGTGGGCAATCTAATTAATGATATCCCAAGCATGTATGGCAGCTTGCAAAACTTCATTGCGACGATTCCTGAACGCTATCCAGAATTAGCTAACCTGCAGATCGTTGAGTCCATTATGTCTAACGCCAAGAACAAAGCGTTAGGTTTTGGTGAAAGTGTTGTCAAAGGTTCTCTTGCTTCTCTTGTGAGCTTAGCGACCTTAGCGGTTTACTTGATTCTTGTACCACTGCTTATTTTCTTCTTGTTAAAAGACAAAGAAGAGATGATCAGAATGGCGAGCGGTGTACTTCCTCGAAATCGTCGTTTAGCGACCAAAGTATGGGAAGAGATGAACCAGCAAATCTCGAACTACATTCGCGGTAAAGTCTTAGAGATTTTAATCGTTGGTGGTGTCAGCTACGTAACGTTCGCGATTCTGGATCTGCGTTATTCAGTCTTGTTGGCTGTCGCGGTTGGTTTCTCGGTACTGATCCCTTATATCGGTGCGGCAGCTGTGACTGTTCCGGTAGCGATCGTTGGTCTGTTCCAGTGGGGATTAGAGCCTCAGTTTTACTGGTTGCTTCTCGCTTACGGTATTATCCAAGCGCTAGATGGTAACGTGCTCGTTCCGGTTCTTTTCTCTGAAGCGGTGAACCTGCACCCAGTGGCCATTATTGTTGCCGTGTTGGTGTTTGGCGGACTGTGGGGATTCTGGGGCGTGTTCTTTGCTATCCCGTTGGCAACGTTAGTTAAGGCGGTTTGGAATGCTTTACCGAGTCACGCATTAGACGATGACCCTGAACATCAAAAGTAATTGATCTTGTTATAGAAAAAGGCCGAACATCCATGATGTTCGGCCTTTTTGCTCTTAGCTTAATAATTAGCTTAATCATTAGCTTAATGAGTGTTGCTATTGCCTTAGAAAGTGATGAATCTAAGTCATTAACTCACTCAAATCGCCCTTAAGCTTCTTGATTGAAGTAATCTAGAACCACTTCGTGGTGAGTCTTAGTCTTGAACTTGTTGAAGACATGTTCAATCTGACCTTCTTCATCAATTAGGAAGCTAATACGGTGCAGACCGTCGTAGATTTTACCCATGAATTTTTTCTCGCCCCAAACGCCAAACTGTTCAGCAACGCTGTGGTCTTCATCAGATAGCAGGGTGAAGTTTAGAGATTTCTTCTCAACGAAGTTTGGTAGACGTTTTACTGGGTCAACACTCACACCTAGAACAACCACGTTTAGGTCATCAAGCTGTGTTTTGATATCACGCAGGCCTTCCGCTTGCACAATACAACCTGGAGTCATTGCTTTAGGGTAAAAATAGAAAAGTACTTTTTTACCTTTGAAGTCACCAAGAGATACGATATTGCCATCTTGATCTGGAAGAGAAAAAGCAGGTGCTGGAACACCAGCCGTTAGCGTATTCATGACATTTCCTTTTTAAAGACTGTTTTTGATAAAGTTGAGCGAGCCTTGGACTGATAGGCTCTGACACAGCGAATCGAATTCTTCTTGTAGCTGCATCAAGTTACATTCTGATTGCACAGAAGCGGTAATAGAGATATGGAATTGGTCGTTGTCGAGTTGAACCTTAGATTTATTGATGGTTCGTGCACTTAACGAATCGAGGCCGATGTTTCGGTCTGCGAAGAACTGGGTAAACTGCTCAGTAAGTCCGATTTTATCGTCTGACTCAACGAACACCTCTACTGTGTAAGAGTTCTCAATAACATCATGAGTTGAGGTTCGCTTCATAATCGTAATCAAGTCGTGCTCTTGTCCAAGCAAGGGCAAGGTGGTTTCAACGCGGGTAATGTTGTTTGCCTTTCCAGACAGCAGCATGATAAGCGTAAATTCTTCGCCAAACAGGGCGATACGGCTATCAATAATGTTACAGCCTGATTGGGTGACTAAATGAACCACTTGGTTGCATACACCTGGGCGATCAGTGCCCACAGCTGTGATTACTAGATGTTGAGTCATAAAATCACGTCTCTTTATATTCCATTGATTCATGCATGTTAGCACAGTTAGCTCGTGGAATAAGCGTGCGTGCGGGGCTTTTTATGTGCGACCTTGCTTCGAACATGCAACCAATGATAAGAATATCGAGCGCGTTAAAAAATGAGATAGAGCGATGAGAGCACAGCTTACTTGTTACTGACATCCAGTGATGTGCTATCCGCTAGATTGAGTGCAGGTTACCCAAATTCTAGGTAGAACGCCGTTAGAAGTCGTTTTACCTCAAACATACGACAATATTTAATGCAGATGTTGCCGGTAAGCCACTTTAATGTCTTGTGTTTATTGATTGGCTTACAGTAACATGCAAAAAGAATAAATTAAGGGAGATAGACATGTTTTCAGGAAGTATCGTTGCGCTAGTTACGCCATTTAATACAGATGGTGAAGTGGATTTCGACAGCCTTAAAAAGTTAGTTGAGCACCATATTGCTGCAGGTAGTGATGGTCTGGTTGCGGTTGGCACAACAGGTGAGTCTTCAACACTCACTATTGAAGAGCATGTCAAAGTCGTCAACAAGATCGTTGAATTTGCTGATGGTCGTATTCCCGTTATCGCTGGTACAGGTGCAAATGCAACTCATGAATCTGTTCTATTCAGCCGTTTGTTGAATGGTTCTGGTATTGCTGGTTGCCTGAGCGTAACGCCTTACTACAACAAACCGACTCAAGAAGGTTTGTACCAACACTACAAAGCGATTGCTGAAGTCAGTGACGTTCCACAAATTCTATACAATGTTCCAGGTCGTACTGCGGTAGACTTGTTGCCAGAAACGGTTGCTCGTCTTGCTGAGATCGAAAACATCGTTGCACTGAAAGATGCGACGGGTGATCTCGACAGAATTGCAATTCACCGTGAACTTTGTGGCGAAGACTTTATCTTACTAAGTGGTGATGACTTAACAGGCCTAGAATTTGTTAAGCGTGGTGGCGATGGCGTGATCTCTGTAACGAACAATGTTGCAGCCGCTGATATGGCAACCATGTTCAAGCTAGCAAAAGAAGGTAAGTTTGAAGAAGCGGAAGCGATCAATGAGCGTTTGATGCCTCTACATAAGAATTTGTTCGTTGAGTCTAACCCTATTCCCGTAAAATGGGCGGTTCATAAAATGGGTCTGATTGCTGAAGGTGGCTTACGTCTACCGCTGACTGAACTGTCAGAGCCAGCTCAACCTGTTGTTGCTCAAGCAATGACTGAAGCGTGCATTTACTAAAACGTATGAAGTGATGCCGAAGCGAACCTTCGGCATTTAGGAGTATAAATGAAGTATTCTCACCAGCTAGTGATTGGGTCACTGGCTGTTTTCGTTCTTACAGCATGTTCTGGCAACCCGACTCAACGTCGCCAAGCCAAAGATGATTTCGAATACTTAGAAACACCTGAGTTTTCACAATGGCAATTGCCTGTAGATGCTCAGCCTCAGTTCTACCCAAATTTTGACATCCCAAGCGGTGAATTCAGTGGTGGTACTGGTCGTGAAGTGGATATTCGTCCACCGCAACAGGTTCTTGAACTGATCCCGGGTGCTCGTGCTGAGCGTCAAAACGGTGAAGTGACACTATGGCTTCTTCGCGCAGAAGAGGCAGACCGCGTGTGGCAAACGGCTGTAGATATGCTGGCTCAACGTGGTATTGGTATTCGTGAGCAATCAGAGAATGAGATTGAGACCGATTGGGTAACTTGGGTTTCTGAAGATGAAGACGTAGAGATTGGTAGTCGTTACTCTATCTCTCGCTTCCAAGCAAACAACCGTCATGGCTTCAAGATTAATCTGATTGATTGGCGTGAAGGTACTGAAGAGAAAACAGTAACGGAAACCAATAAAGAGCGTTACAACGCGTTCCTGACCAACCTAGTTATGGCTAAGTACGATGAAAACCTTCGTGCTGAAGCGGCGCTGAAAGCGCAAGAGTTGGTGAAGCGTATTCCAATTTCAATGGGTGCTGACCGTAGTGGTTTCCCTGTGATTATTGCTCGTACGCCATACAATGTATTCTGGCAGCGTCTGCCTAATTTGTTGCCTGAAATGGGCTTTGAGCTTGAAGAACGCAATCAATCTCAGGGTACGGTGAAGGCGAAGTACGCAGCACCAGATGATGAGTTCTGGGAAGAAATTGGCCTACAGCCTATCGACTTAGCGCCAGGCACTTACAACTTCCTATTTGGTGACCTTGGCAACCGTACGTCAATCAACGTAACGGATGCATCAGGTAAGCCAGTAGAAGAAGAGCTGCTTAAGTCTATGGTTCCGGTATTAGCGCATATTGCTGACCAAACCAAAGATGACAAAGAAGCGAAAGCTGAGTAGTCATTCAAGCCGTTACAAGCTGAGTTAAATCAGCCTTGTGATTAGCAAAAGCAAATAAAAAAGAGGACACACTGTGTCCTCTTTTTTATTGTATTCGTTGTCATCAGGCTACATTGGTCAATCAAAATTGGTCAATCAAGCTGATTAGCCAAAGCAAAAGGCTATGCGTCTTTATTGTCTTTGGATTCTTCTTTTTCAGCTTTCTCTTGGTTAAGTTTATCCGAGCGATTGAGCTTATCTAAATCTCGCTCAGTTTTACCACGCCCCGTCAGATCCATATTGGCTGTCTGTTTGAGCGCTGCGATGTTACCCACAACAACGCTAACTACGATGATGATGATAACCCAAGGGTTTGTAAGCCACTCCAACATAAGCGCTCCTAATGACTGATATTCGCTACGAAGCGTGCATAGATCTCGTCTAGCTGCTCCATAATAATCTCATACCCTAATACTGGCTTAGATTGGAGTTGCTTGCCAAGTAAAGTCGGAGATAACTGTGATAAACACGACTCCGATACTTTGCGATGGCTGATATGCCATGGTTCGATCGCCACACCACCCAAATCTTGGCTGTAAGGAAAGAAGAAACCAAATTGTGCAGCATGAACTGATAGCCATTGGTAAAACGATTGCTGGTGGCCAGTAAGGTATTCCCATGGTTCTAATTGCAGATGTATGCCTTCAGGTAAGTGGTTACGAGCAAAGACATCGAAGTCACAACCCCAATGATGACGACTCGCGCCGGGAAGCGCAGACCATCTCAGGATAGCCGATAGCTTTTGTTGTTCGGTCAGTTTTGAAGCATCAAGAGGTTGGCTTTCTGAATCTAATATCGGAGCTTCGCCAGAAAACTTACGGTTCCAAATCAGAGATTGCCTTTCATAGTCGCGAAAGCCACTGGCAATCTCCATTTTAAAACCAGCGAGCTGAGCAGCTTCAATCAAATTATTCAGGTCATTCTTAACCTCACTGTGGACCAAGAAGGTCTTGGTGCCGATCAGGCTAGGCTCTAGATGAGAATCTGATTGTCCGGTAAGCTGCTCTGGTGTCATAACGAGTCTCTCAATAATTGGATGCTATGAATCGCTGATGAAAGACTATTTAGCGAATAGGTTCACTAATGTTCTTTCGTACATGTCAGTTAGCTTTTCTAAATCGGCTACCTTCACGCATTCGTTAACCTTGTGAATCGTTGCATTCACAGGGCCTAGTTCAACCACTTGTCCGCCCATACGTGCAATAAAGCGACCATCAGATGTACCGCCAGTCGTTAGCAGTGCTGGTTTCACATCATTGACGTGACCCACTGCATCAACAATAGCATCAAGCAGTGAACCTGCGTCTGTTAAGAACGGGTCGCCATTGAATGTCCATCTTAGGTCGTATTCGAAATCATACTTGTCGAGTGTCGTTGTGATGCGCTCAACGATGATGTCGTTGCTTAACTCTGTACTAAAGCGTAGGTTAAACTGAACATTAAACTCACCAGGGATCACGTTTGAAGCCCCCGTACCTGCGCTGACATTTGGGATTTGGAAACTGGTTGGTGGGAAGTAATCATTACCTTTATCCCACTCAGTTGTTGCTAGCTCATTAATAGCAAGCAGAGAGCTGTGTACTGGGTTGTTTGCTAGGTGAGGGTAGGCAACATGACCTTGTGTGCCTTTAATCGTAAGGTCGCCAGTGATAGAGCCACGACGGCCGTTCTTCACGACATCACCCACGAACTCAGTGCTCGATGGTTCACCAACGATACACATATCGATGTTTTCACCGCGCGCCATTAATGCTTCAACAACACGTACAGTACCGTTGATGAAAGGACCTTCCTCATCTGAAGTGATCAGGAAACCAATTGAGCCTGTGTGGTCTGGGTGTTTGGCAATGAACTGCTCGACGGCAACAATCATTGAAGCCAGAGAGCCTTTCATATCAGCAGCGCCACGGCCATGTAGGAAACCGTCTACGATAGTCGGTTCGAATGGCTTAGTGTTCCACTGTTCGATTGGGCCTGCAGGTACCACATCAGTGTGACCAGCAAAAGCAAACAGAGGCGCTTCAGTACCACGACGAGCCCAGAAGTTGGTCGTATCTTCAAATACCATCACTTCGATTTCAAAACCGAGTGCTTTTAAGCGTTCAATCATCAGGTCTTGGCAGCCTGCATCTTCTGGTGTTACCGATTGACGGCTGATTAGGTCTTTTGCCAGAGCCAAAGTTGGGCTATCTGTCATCCTTGAATTCCTTGTTTAAATAAAACGTCTAGTCATTAATTTTTAGGCGCTGATTCACTGATCAACGTCCTGTTGTCTGTCTATGTAAATACAACGATCTAAGCAAAAATAGCCGCGTATTGGTCGGCTTTAAATCCGATGTGAAGCTTACCTTCAACTTTTAAGATTGGGCGCTTGATCATGGCAGGTTGTTCAACTAGCAAAGTCACCGCTTTTTCTTCTGTTAGGGTGTCTTTCTGTTCTTGAGAAAGTTGGCGATAAGTCGTACCACGTTTGTTTAGCACAAGCTCCCAACCTAGCTCAGAGCAGAAGCTTGTTACTAGCTCTTCTGTGATGCCTTGTTTGCGATAATCGTGAAATTCGAACTCGATACCTTCAGCTTCGAGCCATTTCTTTGCTTTTTTAATGGTGTCGCAATTTGGGATACCAAACATGGTGATAGTCATTATTCTTCCTTTGAGTGATTTTATTTCATTGTTATGAGTTGAATCCTATCAGGAAGCAGCAACTCAGACAAAATAGAGTGATGAATATTTCATAGAGTGAAAAAAAAGCGTAAGAAAATGTCACTATTGGAGACTTATTGATCAGCCTCAACATGTTGTCAGCGAAAAAAGAAATAATTGAGCTGCACATATATAGGAGGTGTCAATGGAGTTGAGTCCTGTTTTTGCAAGGCGGCTATATTTAGCATTGTTAGTGGAAAGCCTTGATAGGCCAAATGTGCCTAAACTCATCGAAAAAACGGGGTGGCCTCGTCGTACTATTCAAGATGTACTCAAGGCGTTACCGGGGATCGGTATCGAACTTATGTTTGTTCAAGATGGGCGACGTCATAATGATGGCTATTACCAGTTATCCGACTGGGGGCCATTTGACAGTCAATGGGTTATCCAGCGTAAAGGCGATATAGCAACAAGCCTTGGATTTAGTGCATAAGCCAGCGAAAGCTGGCTTTCTTTTGGGTGTCATAAAATCAAAGCATATCGATATGCCGCTTTAGTTGCTTACTCGCACAGGTAGGCGGTACCAAGCATAGTCACGGAAGTGCTGAAATCTTGGGGTAGGGTAAAGATGACGGTGTCTGCGCCTAGCTCAATGGCATTCGATTTAAGCTCATTCATCGCACCTTGAATCAGGGTGTCATTGGGAAAGAACAAGTAGCTGTACCAATGACCTTCGCTGCCAGTGATTTCCCCTTTATACTCACACTGCTCGATGTTCATCAGGCCGTGGTAATCCATTTGTACCTTGTCCGCTTTACTATGAGGCGTTGATGTGGGTTTGGTACACCCGAGTAACATGCCACTCATAGCCAAAGCGACTAATTCCTTTTTCATACGTTTGCCCTGCTATTGCATCAAATAAATCGCGAAGCCTACCCAGCTTGCGAACAGTAGTAACCACGGCAGTTTAGTGGCGTGATTTGATGGTGTTTCAACACTTGTTTCGATCGTGTCTTCTTGGTGTTGATTAGCTTGTTGAGTCTGTTTTTCTTTCTGTACGCGCTTCTTCGCTTTATCGGCTTGGCGGCTGCGTTCTTTTTGCTGTTTCTTGTACAGTGCGATGCCTTTCTCGATACCCTGAGCAATCAGTTTAGTTTGTTCTTTGGTTTGAGCTGGCTTTTGAGTCGCTTTGGCTATCTTCAGTGCTTCCTGTTGAGATTCAACAGAGGGCGTATTAGTTTTGTTTTTCATACTGAGTTCGACAATTAAAACGGATTGGCTACTAAGATAACGCAAAGCTAGTTAAGTATGAATGATTTGCGTTAAAGTGTTGGTTTGAAAATAAGTGAAAGTGAGATTTGTGCGGTACTCCATAGAACAATACGACAAGCACGGCTTTTTGAAAGCTCCAATCTTGCTCTGGCTAGGTTGGTTGTTTCTTGCGAAAGCCTTGGTCGTTTTCATTGTTGCAGGCGCAAGCCGAGAATCGGGAACCGATATTCTTGAGATAATCTACCCAGACCATCAGATGTTTTATGTCGGGATCGCGTTGAGTGTGCCTAGTTTGCTGCTGATGTGGTTATTTGGGCTAAGATCGCCAGATAGAAAGCGCCTTAACAAAGTCGTGTCATGGGGACGTTGGGTTACCATGATGGCTATCTTGGCACAGGGCTCCCATACGATTTATTTAATCTATTTGGATAACGGATGGTTCCGTTGGTCAAATGGCATCACCCTATTGTTGCTGCTGTGGTTAGCGCTTTATCTAACCAATAGCCATGCTGCAAGGGATTGCTTTAAAATGGTTGAGCTCGAAGACTGATTCTCATCAAAACATTTGTCCCATTCACAATTATACTTAGAAGCTAAAACTGGAAGGAATAATCTATGCTTAATGTTTCAAATGAGCAGCCTAACGTTCAAAGTGCTATTTTGCCTGAAGCTGGGCCTTTCGCGCTTTACGTTCAACTTAAAGTGAACGCTAATACTGCTAATGTACTAGCAGAAATTCAAAAGCTTCTGACTCTAATCGACGAACTAAACCAAACTCAGCCTGATGCGAACTTAACGGCATCGGTTGCGTTCTCAAAAGCTTTTTGGGATAGGTTCGAGCAAGCAGCGCCCGCTGATTTGATCGACTTCCCTGTGCTGGGTGAAGGTGATATCACAGCACCGAGCACACTGTCTGACGTTCTGATTCACTGTCATTCAAACCGACATGATCTGCACTTCTTTATCTTGCGTAAATTGCTATCTGAAGTAGCAGCTGATGTTGAAGTGGTTGATGAAACTTATGGTTACCGCTTCCTAGACTCTCGTGACATGACAGACTTTGTTGATGGCACTGAAAACCCGAAAGACGCACAACGTGCTGAAGTTGCTATTGTGCCTGAGGGTGAATTCGCTGGTGGTAGTTATGTGATGGTGCAGCGTTTTGTGCACAATCTGCCAGCTTGGAATCGCTTGAATGTGTCGGCACAAGAGAAAGTGATTGGCCGAACTAAACCTGATTCAATTGAGTTAGATGATGTTCCTGCGGCGTCTCACGTTGGCCGTGTGGATATCAAAGAAGAAGGCAAGGGGCTTAAGATTGTTCGCCACAGTCTACCTTACGGTACTGCTACGGGCGACCACGGCTTATTGTTCATTGCTTACTGTAACGTTCGTCATAACTTCGATGCGATGTTAGAGAGCATGTACGGCGCAACAGATGGCAAAACAGACCAACTGCTTCGCTTTACCAAAGCAGTGACTGGCGCTTACTACTTTGCACCTTCAACTGACATGTTGAGTGTATTAACGATTAAGTAAATCACCTCATCTGCAGCAAAGAAAGGGAGCCTCAGGGCTCCTTTTTTATTAAAGCTTTATATGAACTGGTCGATATAAGAGCAATCGTGAGTTTTATTCATCTTTTTGTAAGCGAAGGTCTATGGCTATAACTGTCAATACGAATGTCTCGGCGTTAGTAGCTCAGAGAAACCTCTCTAACGCTAATAACATGCTGAACCAATCTTTGGAGCGCTTAGCTTCAGGGAGCCGTATTAATAGTGCAAAAGACGATGCGGCTGGCTTACAGATCTCAAATCGATTAGAAGCACAGATGAGTGGCATTGATGTTGCTGTTCGAAATGCTAACGACGGTATCTCCATTATGCAGACTGCAGAAGGGGCGATGAATGAAACCACTAATATCATGCAGCGCATGCGAGACTTATCCCTACAAGCGAGTAACGGCTCGAATAGTTCATCGGAACGAATCGCTATTCAAGAAGAAGTCACCGCGTTAAATGGCGAGCTGAATCGAATTGCCGAAACCACTTCATTCGGTGGTAAAAAACTCCTTAACGGCAGTTTTGGGCACACCTCGTTTCAAATCGGCGGCAGTTCGGGCGAAGCTGTGCAGATTGGTTTGAAAAGCATGCGTACTGATGACATCAACATGGGCGGCTTTAGCTACGTTGCTAATGGCATGGCCAGTGATTCATGGGAAGTGAAATCAAACCAGAATGATATGACGATGTCGTTTACGGATCGTTTTGGTCAGCCTCAAGAGATCACCATTAATGCGCAAGCGGGCGATGATATCGAAGAGTTGGCGACTTACATTAATGGTCAAACGGATCTCTTATCGGCTTCTGTTAATGATGACGGACAACTTCAGATTTATATGTCAGGTGAAGATACCGCGGGTACCATCTCTTTTTCAGGTTCATTAGCCAGTGAGCTTTCGATGTCAGCGGGCTATTACGAGTCAGTTAATGACATCAATGTAACGGATGTGGGTGGTGCTCAGCGCGCCGTCTCTATTTTGGATACGGCGATGAAGTATGTCGATAGCCATCGCTCTGAATTAGGGGCAATGCAAAACCGCTTTGATCATGCCATTAACAATCTTGAAAACGTTCATGAGAATTTGGCGACATCAAACAGTCGAATCAAAGATACCGACTACGCCAAAGAAACCACTCAAATGCTCAAGCAACAAATACTGCAGCAAGTGAGCACAACGATACTCGCTCAAGCCAAGCAAGCGCCGAATCTAGCTTTAACGTTATTAGGTTAATGAATTACCTACAATCTTATAAAAGCATTTCAGCTTGGCCGGTGCTTTTTGGCGAATAAAAATACAATTTCTCACTCGACTGACTTCCCGGCAACTTTAGCGATTTTCTCATCTTTTTTCGATAATTTTACGACCAGTCACGCTTTCTTCTGTTTTACCGCTATTTCTTTAAATTTGTTGTTTTTTTTCTAAAGGTTTCGCCAATCACGCCGTTATTAAAAGTAACTTAGAGATAACTACTTGGTTTTCCGAGACGTCGGAAACCGCTATACCGGAAAATCAATTGGAGAAGTCACCATGGCAGTGAATGTAAATACAAACGTTTCAGCGATGACAGCGCAACGTTACCTAAACAATGCAAACAGCGCACAACAAACATCAATGGAGCGTCTAGCTTCTGGCTCAAAAATCAACAGCGCAAAAGATGACGCTGCGGGTCTACAAATCTCGAACCGTTTGAA
>NZ_VTXG01000051.1:0-15779 GCF_013114515.1 Vibrio sp. AIC-3
TAGAAAGGAATTATGCCAGCATGTTATCGCTGGCATTCATGTTAATGTGGCTACCGATGTATTGTTGAACACGAAATGTACAGCAAAGATCAACACGCCCTAGTGTGAGTTTTTATTTTTGAAAAATGAGAGGGTAGGTTGGGTGTGAATTGTACTAGTTGGCGGTTCGCGTCTTATGTTATTTGTATTGGATACTAAAAAGCCGCGGTCACTGCATTCAGTCACCACGGCTTCGTTATTACATTTTTAATCTAGAGTAGCTTATTTAGCTTGTGCTGCGGCTGCTTCTAGTTGCTTAAGTTTACCTTGAAGCATGTAAGCATTCTGGTTGAAGTTACCTGGGTTCAGTACTTGGCTATTCTGCATAGGGTAATCTGGTAGCGTCGTCATAAACTCTTGAACCTGATTTCCTACTGGAACGAATAACCACATGTTGTCTGCCATCCAGCGTAGGTACATACCAGACTCGTGCGGTGCTTTCTCGAATGGGTCAGCACGTAGGTGAACAACTTGAGGCCAGTTTGGTTGGAAACGAACTGCATCCACAATGTTACCATCCATCACAGCAAACGAAATCTTGAAGTCATTCCAACGTACTGCGTTTAGCTCAGCGTTAGCAGAGAAGTAAAGCATGCTGTCACGAGGGCCTTTCTCTTCTTTACCTTGGAAGTAAGGCAGGAAGTTGTAACCATCTAGGTGTACGCGCCAGTTTTTACCGTTGTAAGTTGCACCTTTGTCAGATGCTAGCTTCTCAACCACTTTATCATCACCAGCGGCTGCTAGTAGAGTAGGAATCCAGTCTTGGTGGCCCATGATATCGTTGATTTTAGTTCCAGGTTTGATAGTCCCAGGCCAGCGAACTAGCTGAGGCACACGCATACCACCTTCGTAAGTTGTACCTTTCTCACCGTGGAAGTAAGTTGCGCCGCCATCAGGCCAAGAAACCGTTTCAGCACCGTTATCGGTAGAGTAAATTACGATAGTGTTGTCAGCGATTTTTAGTTCATCCAGCTTGTCTAGAAGCACACCAACATGGTCATCATGCTCTAACATACCATCAGCATAAATACTGATACCTGACTTACCTTGGTATTTCTCTTGTAGGCGAGTCCACACGTGCATACGAGTGGTGTTGTGCCAGATGAAGAATGGTTTGTCAGCTTTTACCGCTTTTTCCATGAATGCTAGAGATTCTTCTAGGAACTCTTCATCCGCATGCTCCATACGCTTACGCGTCATTGGGCCAGTATCTTCAATCTTACCGTCAGAAGTCGACTTGATGACACCACGAGGGCCGAAGTTCTTACGGAACTCAGGATCTTTAGGGTAGTAGTATGTCTCTGGCTCTTCTTCCGCGTTTAGGTGGTAAAGGTTACCGAAGAACTGATCAAAACCGTGGTTTGTTGGAAGGTGTTTATCTTGGTCACCCATGTGGTTCTTACCGAACTGAGCTGTCATGTAGCCTTGTTCTTTAAGAAGATCTGCGATCGTTGGAGCCCAATCTGGGATACCGTGGTCAGAGCCCGGCATACCGATAGTCAGTAGACCAGTACGGAAAGGTTCTTGACCGGTTAGGAATGCAGCACGACCAGCAGTACACGATTGTTGACCGTAGTGGTCAGTAAATAGTGCGCCTTCGTTAGCAATACGGTCGATGTTAGGTGTTTCGTAACCCATCATACCGTTGTTGTATGCACTGATGTTAAATACACCAATGTCATCACCCCAGATAGCAAGAATGTTTGGTTTTTCTGCTGCTGTTGCCGCTGAAGAAGCTGCTAATAAGCCAACACCTAATGCCAGTTTATTAATTTTAGTACCCATAAGGACTCCGATTCACTTTTAAGATTAATGCGTTAGAACAACACATCGATGAACAAATGTTATTCCCAAAATTCCGTTCCGTCCTTTTATAGTGCTTATAACCAATCGTTATGATGTCTAGGTAACCTATTGATTAATATCAGTTCCAGTGGGTGCCCAGAATAAAGCCTTAGTTTGTATGTGTGATCCTTATCATGTTTGTTGGCGTAAACTTATCGATGATTTCTGTATCCGTATCTCAATGAAAATGACAAAAAGATTAATAGCTTAGGGAATCTCGCGCATGCGTAAAAAATGAACTATACGTTGTAGGGCAGGATGCAAATAACTTACGAAGAGGTTTCTATGACAGCGAAATATGGCGCTAAACGTCGATTAGCGATTTTGGGTACAGCAATGATGGCCGCGTCCAGCGCCACTTTTGCGGCAGAAAAGCCAAATATATTGGTCATTTGGGGGGACGATATTGGTCAATCCAATGTGAGTGCATACACTTTCGGTCTCATGGGTTACAAAACTCCGAATATTGATAGCATCGCGAAAGAAGGGATGATGTTTACTGATTACTACGCAGAACAATCTTGTACTGCGGGTCGATCTACCTTTATTACGGGACAAAGTGTATTACGAACGGGTTTGAGTAAAGTAGGTTTGCCGGGCGCAGACATTGGCTTACAAGCAGAAGACGCGACAATCGCAGAAATGCTGAAACCTATGGGTTACATGACAGGTCAATTTGGTAAAAACCACCTTGGCGATAAAGATGAATTCCTTCCAACAGCACACGGGTTTGACGAATTTTTTGGCAACCTTTACCACCTAAATGCTGAAGAAGAACCAGAAAATGAAGATTACCCAACTGACCCAGAGTTTCGTAAGAAATTTGGCCCTCGTGGCGTTATCAAATCATTTGCTGATGGCAAGATTGAAGATACTGGTCCACTAACGCGTAAGCGTATGGAAACGGTCGATGAAGAAACACTAGACGCGGCACTTGATTTTATGGATCGCGCAGTGAAAGCGGACAAACCATTCTTCGTGTGGTGGAACGCGACACGTATGCACTTTAGAACGCACGTGAAAGCCGACAGTAAAGGTGTAACCGGTGTTGGTAACTACGCTGATGGTATGGTTGAGCACGATCGACACGTTGGGCAACTATTGAAGCAAGTGGATGAGTTGGGAATCAAAGACAACACGATTGTTTTCTACTCAACGGATAACGGCCCTCACATGAACTCTTGGCCTGATGCAGGTACAACCCCGTTCCGTGGTGAGAAAAACACCAACTGGGAAGGCGCATACCGTGTACCAGCCATGGTTCGTTGGCCTGGTAAGATTGAACCAGGAACCGTATCCAACGAAATCATGCACCATATGGACTGGATGCCAACCTTCGTTGCCGCTGCTGGTGATGACCAAATTAAAGAGAAACTACTCAAAGGTCATACTGCCGGTGATAAAACGTTTAAGGTTCACTTAGATGGTTACAACTTCCTGCCTTACCTAACGGGTGAAGAAGAGAAAGGCCGTCGCTCGGAGATCTTCTACTTTACCGATGATGGTGATTTAGCGGCGCTTCGTTACAACCAGTGGAAAGCGGTGTTCATGGAGCAGCGTGCAACGGGTACGATGCAAATCTGGGCTGAACCGTTCGTTACGTTACGTCTTCCTAAGCTGTTTAACCTGCGTATGGACCCATACGAAAATGCAGATATTACATCGAACACATACTACGACTGGTTGTTAGACCATGCTTATATGTTCGTTCCAGCGCAAGCGTATGTAGGCAAGTTCCTAGAAACCTTTGCTGAATATCCGCCACGTCAAAAAGCCGCGAGCTTTAGCTTGGATCAGGTAATGGAAAAACTTCAGGAATCTCATAACAAGTAAGTGATTGTTTGAGTGAAACTGAACAGATTGAAGAGCTCTTAGGAGCTCTTTTTTTATGCGCATACCGATGAGTAAATCCCGGTCGTGAATATGAGTCACAACTATCGAGCTCATTGCCACTAAATAATTGTAAATTCGTTGTTTTTACGTCTACCTTATTAAGCATAAGGATGTATAAAAACAAGGAATGTTATGTCTGCATGGTTGTGCTCACTGGTAAACGGATTGAAACACCAGCGAGTCGCAGTATTATCCGCAATCTTGTCTTCACTGATGTTGTCGCTGTTCAGTCTGAACGCCTATGCCAACGAGCAAGACCCTAATATCAACTCTGATATTTCAAAGGCCAACTTTGTAGCTTCGCACGTTAGCTCTGATGCTTTACCTATCGGCTCTAAAGCCACGTATGTCGGTTCGGAAGCGTGTGTTGATTGTCATAGTGCAGAAGTCGAAGCGTGGGAGGGCTCTCATCATGATATGGCGATGAAGCACGCTACAGACGAATCTGTATTAGGTGATTTCAACGATCAAACGGTCACTCATGACGGAAAACCCAACCGATTTTTCCGCAAGGGCGAAGAGTTCTGGGTCAATATTGAAGGGCAAGACGGCCACTTTAAAGATTACAAAATCAGCTATACCTTTGCCTTTGAACCACTACAACAATACATGGTTGAATTTGAAGACGGCCGTGTACAGTTGATTCCTTTCGCTTGGGATTCTCGCACTGAGGGCGAAGGCGGTCAACGCTGGTTTCACCTCTATCCTGATACCACCAACACCGATGAATTCTACTGGACCAATAGCGGTCAAAACTGGAACTTCATGTGTGCTGATTGCCATTCAACGAACCTAGAGAAAAACTACGACAGCGCGAGTAATACCTACAACACTACTTGGTCTGAGATTAATGTCGGTTGTGAAGCGTGTCATGGCCCTGCGAGTGAGCACGTTGAAAAGGCTCAGCTAGCAAAAGCTAACGGTGGAAAGGATGCTCCAGTCTCGGCGCATTATGGTTTTGACCGCGACTTGTCGAAGTCGGTCAAAGAGTGGATCTACCAAGAGGGCAACTCAACCCTGCAACCAAAAGACATCATCCATACCAATCAAGTTCAAACCTGTGCTCAATGCCACAGCCGACGTACTCAGTTGAATGAAACAAGCGACCACGTTAACGGGTCTTTCTTTGATAAGTATCGCTTGAGCTTGATTACCCCAGAGCTTTACCACAACGATGGTCAAATCTACGATGAAGATTACGTTTACGGATCTTTCCTTCAATCCGTGATGGCTGAAAAAGGCGTTACATGTACTAACTGCCACGATCCTCATACCGCTGAACTAAAAATTGCGGAAGAAGCCGTGTGTAGCCAATGTCATATTGCATCAGAATACACGCCTGAAAAGCACACATTCCACGAAGCGAATACTGAAGCTTCACAATGCACGACTTGTCACATGCCAGAGACGACTTACATGGAGGTCGACCCAAGGCGTGACCACAGTTGGCATATCCCACGTCCTGATATTAGCCAACACATTAAAACGCCGAACGTGTGCACTAGCTGTCATGCAGATCAAACCGACCAGTGGGCAGATAAGCAAATCGGTGAGTGGTTCCCAGATTCTAAGTATCGTAATCAGCAGCACTTTGCCGTTGCCTTTTATGCTGACTCGATAGGGCACAGAGGTGCAGAGGATGCGTTGGCATACTCGGCTCAGGACTCTAGCTTAAGCAATATCATTCGTGCATCGAGCTTAGAACGTTTGGGCGGTAATACGGGTAAGAATACGCTTATTTCGCTGGCAAGAGCGGTGAAACATGATGATGAAATGATCCGTTTGGGTGTGGTACAAGGCTCGTCTGGTTTCCCATTCACTGACCGTTGGCAAATTCTAGAGCCGCTACTGAAAGACCCTGTATTGTCGATTCGTTCAGAAACCGCAGGCGCATTAGTGCGTTATTGGGGAGAAATGAACCCTCTGCAGAAAGACCAAATCAAGCCTGCATTAGAAGAGTACATTGAAATACAGCAATTTAATGCCGACAGAGGATTTGGACGTACTAACCTAGGCAACGTCTACCGGGATTTAGGTCAGCACGACAAAGCGATTGAGTTTTATCTAGGCGCTATCGAGATTGAGCCTTACTTCGAAAACAGCTACGCCAACTTGGCGGATTTGTATCGAGCGCAAGGTAACGAAGCAAAAGCGTTGTCGACGTTGAAGCAAGGTATTGAAGCTCAGCCGAAATCGAGTGTATTGCCATACAGCACAGGGTTATCTCTGCTTCGTGTGAAAGATTACGACCAAGCAACGGACTACCTTAAACAAGCCGCTGAAACTGCGCAAACCGACCCACAATATTGGTATGTGTACGGATTGGCTTTGGAGAAATCTGATGTGCTTGCGGCAAGTCAATCACTGCATAAGGCTTACCAATTTAGCCGCAACCCACAGCACCTGTATGCCCAGTGTGAAGTGTTGGCGCGAAACAGTCATATACCGGGCGTACCAAAGGCGTTTGAGCAATGTATTTCATCATTGAGCAAAGTGGCACCGCCGGAAGCCATTAACCAATTGAAAGCTAGGTTTAAATAAAGCGATGAGGTGAGCTTGGCTATCGAGCTTGCTGCTTATTCCGCTTGTAACCAATTATCGCGTTTATAACTAATAGTTATGGAGCTTGTGAGTAGGATGTACGCAGCCAGATTGAATTAAGGGAAGACCTATGAACCATGCGCAACAAGCAATAAACCAACTGATTGAACAAACAGAGAAAAGTGTTATCGGTCAGAGCCACGTCGTTCGGGCTCTGGTGATAGGGTTATTGACTAATGGCCATGTGCTTTTAGAGGGACTTCCCGGTACAGCGAAAACTCGCTCAGTAAAATCGCTGGCGAATCTACTGAACACCAGTTTTGGTCGAATTCAATTTACGCCAGACCTGCTGCCATCTGATGTGACGGGCACGGAGGTGTATCAAGAGCTTGATGGAAAGCCTCAGTTGCATTTCCAACCGGGTCCTATTTTCAACAGCATTGTATTAGCCGATGAAGTGAACCGTGCGCCTGCAAAAGTACAGGCTGCTCTGCTTGAAGCGATGGCGGAAGGGACGATTACGGTAGGTGGTCAAACTCACATCCTGCCAGATTTGTTCATGGTGCTAGCCACACAAAACCCAGTTGAGCAAGAAGGTACGTATCCACTGCCTGAAGCACAAATGGACCGTTTCATTATGAAAGTGACAGTCGACTATCCAGAAGATGAAGCTGAACGCGACATCATTCGACTTGTGCGCAGTGAGGAACTCGGTAGCGAGACCAGTTCAGAATTAGTCACGCCACAACATATTGAACCTGAGTTGGTACTTGAAGCTCGGCGCCAACTTCCAGACATTGCCGTTTCTGATTTAGTTGAGAACTACATTGTGGCCTTGGTGATGGCAACTCGTAAGCCAGAGCGTTACCCAGAATCAAACTTGTCTAAATGGATTGAGATTGGTTCAAGTCCGCGTGCTTCCATCGCGTTGGATAAATGTGCTCGCGCTTATGCATGGTTGCAAGGACGTGACCATGTCACGTTGGACGATGTGCGTGCCATGTTACCAACCGTATTAGGTCACCGATTCTCGTTGTCTTACGACGCATTGGCCGATGGTGTTGACCATCAAAGAGTGGTTGAAGAACTGCTCGATAATGTTGAGATTGGATAACTAGGGGGCGTCATGGCGAAGCCAACACAAGCTCCCAAATCGCAAGGCCTTGATCCACGACTGTATTGTGATTATTCAAGGTTAGTGCGAATTCAGGCTCAAGCTGAGTCGTTTTCACTGTTACCTCATTTAAAAGCGGGCAGCGTACTTTCAGGCAGACATAACTCTTTGTTCCGTGGTCGTGGTTTGAACTTCGAAGAATTACGTCATTACCAATTGGGTGATGATATCCGTAATCTCGATTGGAAAGTTACGATGCGAACGGGTAAGCCTCATGTTCGTAGCTATACCGAAGAGAAAGACCGTAATGTGATGATCTGTGTCGATCAGCGCAGTTCGATGTTCTTTGCGTCTCAAAACACCATGAAATCTGTTGTGGCTGCCGAAGTGGCGGCATTGTGTGGATGGCGAGTGCTGAAAGATGGTGATCGTGTCGGCTTCGTTTTGGCCTCGCACCAAAAACTGTTTCATACCAAAGCTCAACGTTCTCAATCTGATTTGTTGGCTCAGCTAAAACATCTTACCAAAGCCAATCAAAGCTTAGGCGTCAATGTAAGTGATGGCGATAATGTTGGTTTTAGCCAGTGGATTGAACTGATCAAACGAATGAGACTCAAGCAATCAACCTTGATATTCATTAGTGACTGGCGAGACTGCCGAGAACAACATCTCGATCGACTAAAGCAGTTACAGCAACACAACGATATCTTGGCCATTATGGTCACCGATTCATTAGAACAGTCATTGCCTCAAGATCTTGCAAGCGCAAACTGGGTGTTGGGTGATGGTCGCTTTCAACTTAATCTGGATAGCCAATCTAAGGTTAACCTCGCAAGTGAAAGCCTTGCCCAAAAAGCGGCACTTCAGAAACTGTCCCTTGCTAAATTGATGGCGATGAAAAACCTCCCTTATATAGAATTAGACACGTCGGGCAATCACATATCACAGCTGCAGAAACTAGTGGGAGGGCGCTAAATGGCTGTTGAACATACTCCCCCAAGTACCTATATCCTCCGCGAACTGCACGATGTAGCGATTCCTGACAGTGTGAGCTGGGCTCCTCAAACGATCGGCTGGAAGATCCTTGGCGTTATTCTGTTATTGGTCGCTATCTATCTGGCTTATCGCTTGGCGTTAAGGTGGTGGAATAACCGTTATCGCAAAGAAGCGCTTCAAGAACTCATGGTACTGGATGCAAGAGACAAGAACTCAACCGAACAAACCTTTAAAGTCCTCAAAGTGGTGCTTCGTTACCTAGACAGCAGTAATGCCAAGTTGTTTGGCCAAGCTTATGTGAACCGTTTGAACGCTTATCTGCCTGTTAGCGCCAACACGAGTGAAAACAGCAATGCGTTCTTTGCCGATGAAGTTTCGGAATTATGGATGCAAAGCCTAATTGACTCTAATGTGCGTTTGAGCTTTGAACAGCGTTTAGAGGTAATTCAAACCGCGATGATGTGGCTAAAACTTCACAAGCCGAATGTACAGGTAACGGTTGAGGGGCAAGACAATGTTTGATGTTTTATCTGCCAGTTTTGAATTTGCGCATCCGCTGTGGTTTATTGCGCTGCCTTTACCGTTGTTGGTCTACTTTGCGGTGCCAGCTTATCGAACTAAGCAAATGGCGATTAAGGTGCCATTTTTTCGAGAATTGGTAGAAGCGATTGGGGAAGCACCGTCAGAAGGTGCAAGCCAGTTAACTCCAAGCTGGTGGCAACGAACCACGCTCATTATTACTTGGGTATTGGTCGTGTGTGCGTTAGCGAAACCAACCATTCTTGGTGAGCCACAGGTTCGCGAACAATTGGGTCGTGATGTGATGGTGGTGGTCGATTTGTCTGGCTCAATGGCGGAGCAAGATTTCACTTCTAAACAAGGCGATAAAATCTCTCGTTTAGATGCGACCAAAGAGGTGTTAGCCGATTTTGCGAAAACCAGAAAAGGAGACCGACTCGGTTTGATCTTGTTTGGTGATGCAGCGTTTGTACAAACGCCATTTACCGCGGACCAAGATGTCTGGCTTGAACTGCTTAATCAAACCGATGTCGCGATGGCAGGGCAAAGCACGCACTTAGGTGATGCAATTGGCTTGGCGATTAAGGTGTTTGAACAAAGCGAAAAGCAAAGTGCTGCCGTTCAAGATTCAAGTGTTGATGCCAACGAAAAAGAGAAGGTCGTGATCGTACTAACCGACGGTAATGATACAGGAAGTTTTGTTGAGCCTATCGATGCCGCAAAAGTCGCCAAGGCGAAAGGCGTTCGTATTCACGTGATCGCCATGGGTGACCCACAAACCGTTGGTGAAGTGGCTTTGGATATGGAAACCATCAAACGAGTGGCTCAAGAGTCTGGTGGCGAAGCCTTTGAGGCGCTTAACCGCGACGAACTGACCAAAGCCTACGCTCAGATTGGTGAGCTAGAACCACAGTTATATGAAAGTACCACTTATCGTCCTAAACAGGGGCTGCACCACTATTTGATGGCGATTGTTGTAGTGATGTATTTGACCGCATTCAGCTTAGCAACGATACGCCGAAGATCGCTGCTCGCTTCTTCTGTTAAGAATTTGAAAGGAGAGAGTGATGCCTGATTCTCTCACGATACAACAGTTTTTTACCCAGTTTCATTTTATCCGACCATTGTGGTTGTTGGCCTTTATTCCAATGTTTTTCCTGTTATGGGTTCGTTGGAGAGAAGAGACCAAACCAACGTGGAAAGACATTATACCTGCACATTTACGTGATGCATTGACGATTGGCGAAACAGGCTGGCGCAAGCAACTGCCGTTGAAGCTATTGGTGGTAATTGTGACTATCGCCATCATTATCTGTTCTGGCCCAACATGGCAACGTGAAGCATCGCCTTTTGGTGAAGACAAAGCGTCGATGTTGGTTGTGCTTGATAATAGTGAATCTATGCTTGCTAAAGATTTGCCTCCAAGTCGCTTGGAACGATCTAAGCAGAAAATTAGAGACTTATTGGCAGCTCGCAAAGGCGGTAATACGGGCTTAGTGGTTTATGCAGGCAGCGCACACGTGGCGATGCCCGTCACGCAAGACAGCAAGGTGTTTGAACCGTTTCTAGCGGCTATCACACCCGATATCATGCCTGTTTCAGGTAAGTCAGCAGAGGAAGCACTGCCACTGATTAATCAGCAACTGTCTGGTGAGTTAGGCTCTTCTGTACTGTTGGTATCAGATGGTGTAAACCCAAGCACCATTAGGGCGTACGAGAGTTTCTTTAACGACAATCCGTATCAGTTGCTCATTCTCGCCGCAGGAAACAGTAATGTGGTGAGCGATAACCCTGTCGACCTAGATTCACTGCGTAACTTAGCGAGTAAGACGGGTGGACGAGTGATTGAAGTGACCGTTGATGATTCGGATATCCAACAACTGAACAGAGCGGTTGAAAGAAACATGCAGCTCAACGGCGAATCTTCAATGCCTTGGAAAGACATGGGCTATGGACTGCTTATTCCAATGGCTTTCATTATGTTGCTATGGTTCAGAAAAGGGTGGTTGGTGCAGTGGTGTGTCGTTGGTTTGATGATCACAAGCAGCATGTATTCACCAGACACTTTGGCGAAAACAGTCAACTTAACCGCTGAGAAACCAGTTGTGGTGGAGTCGGTTACTACTTGGGACAAAACAGCTCAATGGTGGTGGGACTTATGGTTAACGCCTGACCAACAAGGTCAACGCCTGTTGAATCAGAAAGAATACCTTGAAGCGGCAAAACATTTTACTGACCCAATGCGAAAGGGCGCGGCTTATTACTATGCTCGTGATTTTAAGCTCGCTCACAGTGCGTTTTTGCAAACCAAAACTGACCTTGGTTTGTACAATGCAGCGAGTGCGTTAGCTAGGCAGCGTGAATACCTTGCCGCACGAGACCTCTTGAAATCATTAAGTGAGAAAGAGGATCTGTCACCAGAACTAAGAACGGATGTGGAGAACAATCTTGCTGTGCTTAGTGGAATTGTCGAAGAGGTAAACCGAACCAGTGAAAGCCAGTCTGGAACCACAGATGGCCCTGAAGAATCTTTAGAACTCGAAGACGATCAGCCGCGAACGGGTGATGGCGCTGAAGAAGAAACGGTAGCGGAATTGATGCTTAAGGAAACACTTAACGCGAATGAGATTTTGGGCAGCCAAGAGCTTGCCGACAAGTGGTTAAAGCGAGTAGAAGCCGATCCTAAGTTCTTCTTGAAATCCAAATTCCAAATTCAGTTAAGAGATCCTGCGCCTTCCATCGAACAAGCGTCAAAACAAGAGCAAACGCAATGAGTCGATATGATTTAGCTCTTGAAGCGATTCAATCAAAGCGAGCGCGATTCACAGCCCGCACATGGTTGTTGTCGATGACTCTTATGTTGAGTTGGTTTTTTCCTGCTGTTGCTTCTGCTGCCGATATCTTCGATCTGCAAAAAAGTGGTGACGTTGAGCTTATCGCTTGGATTGGCGAGAAACCCAAGTCAGGCGACAAAATAACGCCGGGCAAAGTCAGCGTAAATGAGCAGGTCATTCTGAACATTGAGGTGGCGACACCGCGCTGGTTAACGGGCGGCACTCGAATCGGCAGTATCGAAATCCCTAACGTTATCGCTAAGCAGCGTAACCAACTCGCGACGAACTACACAGAAAGAGTCGGTGGTACTACATGGTCACGTCAGCGTTGGGAAGTGACGCTTTATCCGATGACTTCCGGTGAGTTTGTTATTCCAACCGTACCGGTTCGTATCCAAGTTTCTGCTCCTGATGGTTCAAACGTGGGCGGTACGCTTTACACGCAGCCGATTAAGTTTGAAGCTTCGTTGCCTTCAGGTTTACTCGATAATGAAACGCCTTGGTTTTCTGCGACAGAAGTAGATATAGAGCAGCAATGGCAACGCTCAAGTGAAGAGCTAAAAGTTGGCGATGCTATTACTCGAACTATCACGATTAAGGCAAAAGACAGCTTTTCTGTGTTGCTGCCAGATGTGCTAACCAATAAGTCCACTAAGCAGTTCCAAGCTTACCCACAGCCCAACCGTTTGGATGACACTCAAGAACGTGGTGATTATCGCTCAAGCCGAGTTGAACAGACTGTATATGTGATTCAGCAGGGTGGTGAGTTTACGCTGCCAGAGTTTTCATTTCAGTGGTGGGACAGCAAAAATCAACGCCTTGAAAACGTGGTGATAAAAGGAGAAGTGTTTGAAGCCAAACACACAGTCCAATCTTTCATCAAAGCCTACATGTCGGTGTTTATTAGTGTTGGTTTGGTGTTGTTAGTCTGCATTGCGTTGATTGTTTCGGTTAAGCGTTACTACGCAAACCGCCCAACACCGAGTTGGCTGGTACTACGTCGTTTAGTTAAGCAAGGTAATTGGGCTGCATTAAGAACCTTTATCTACCGTCAATTGCGAAACCAAACCTCTCAGTTAGAACTGAATAAAGTGCAACTGGATAAAGCGCAACATGGTAAATCAAATGGACAAAAGCGTTGGCTAGAAGATAGCGAAGCCCTTCAACAAGGATGTGAAGATAAAAACGTATTCACTCGTTTATGGAAAGGGTTACGTAACTTGCCCAGTGACACATCAAACTCAAGCAATTCTCGTTCAATTGCTGCTCGCTTGAAAATCCCTAAAGCCTTGCCAGACTTAAAAGATAGAACTAAGTAGCAAACTTTAGTCATTCGCATCGAACATAATCGGCAGGTTCTCTACTATGGGGAACCTGCTTCTTTAATATGGAACTGTATGAAAAGTACCGAACTAAATCTAATTCCTATATTTGTTGCTATCTATGAAGAGCAGAACTTATCTAGAGCTGCTAATCGCATGGATATAAGCCAACCAGCAGTGAGTAAAGCACTTGCAAGGTTGAGAGATATCTATGATGAGCCACTGTTTCATCGCACCACATCAGGCGTAGAGCCAACCACATTCGCTATTGATATCTATCCTGCAATGGCCGCTGCACTTAAAAACTTTACTTCTACCTTATCCGCATCAAGAGACTTCGATCCTAAAACCTCAGGCCGCGTGTTTTCCATTGCCTGCGTCTCGGCGGCGAGCTACGAAATGATGCCAAAAGTCATGCGGTTAATCAGCCAAGTCGCACCAGGTATCGCGTTAGAGGTTCATCCTCTGTTTACCGAAGACTATGAGTCTGATTTAAGGCTGCAAAGACACGACGTGATTGTTGATATGACGCCTAAAGGAAGAACCATGCTTAAGCACGAGGTGATTTCTACAGAAGAGCTGGTCGTGGTGTGTAGTAGTGATCATCCTACGGTTGGCGATACCATCGATATGGAACAGTTCTTAGCACTCGAGCATGTGGTGGTCTCTAGGTGGCATGCGCGCAAAAGCTTATTAAGCTCTGAGCACTATAGTGACCTTGAGAAACGTAGAATCGTGTATCGCGCAGCGGGCGTTGTAGAGATGCTTCCTGTTATCGAAGGCTCTGAGTACATCGGAGTAATGCCTATTTCATCAGTGCGTTGTTTTGCTGAAAAGTACGCGGTAAAAACACTACCATTACCCTTCGAGTTGGAAGACCTCGATATGTGTATGATTTGGCATCCAAGCCGTACTAATGAACCAAGCCATAAGTGGTTACGAGCTAAGATCAAAGCGGCAGCAAAAGAGTTATCAAGTTAGCCTATACAAGGACATAGCCATGGACAGCATTCGCGTGATTTTAAACGGAAAGAAAGCCAATATCCCGGAATTAAGGCAAGCCACCTTTGCGGCGAGGGACAATGATATTGACCTGCAAGTTAGAGTGACTTGGGAATCGTCGGACATGTTTCGTTTGGTAAGCGAGGCAATATGCGATGGTGTTAAGCGTCTGATTGTTGTCGGTGGCGATGGAACGGTGAATGAAGCCGTTAACGCGCTCAACCTGTTCCGTGCCAGTGAAAGACCACAACTGGCGCTTGTCCCAATGGGCACTGCGAATGATTTTGCTACCGCAACGGGAATACCTAACGATATTTCGGGTGCTTTTGAACTAGCGCTGGAAGGCAAGGCGTTTGCGGTGGATAGCGCGCGTGCGAATGACCGCTATTTTATGAATGTCGCTGCGGCGGGTTTTGGTGCTGAAGTCACAGCTGAAACGCCAGTCGAGCTTAAAGATTTTCTCGGTGGCGGTGCGTATACACTAACAGGTGTGGTGAAAGCACTTGGCTTTAAGCCCTACAGTGGCACGTTGCCCATAGACAAAGGCAGCTTTACCGGCGAGATCCTTGTTGGTGCTTTTTATAATGGTCGCTTAGCGGGTGGAGGACAAGAGTTAGCACCCAATGCATTGATTGATGATCGCTGTTTACCCAGTCGGGTATCGAGCTATCACGCGCCACCATGGCAAGGTGGGTTATCCAAGTCAGTGAGAAGTTCGCCCCGCTGTATGTGGCCTTGAAGGAGAACCTACTTCAACAAGTGGTGGTTCAGGCGGATGAAACGCCGCTCAATGTGCTCAAAGAAGAGAAGCAGTGTTATATGTGGCTTTACTGCTCAGGCGTTGACTCGCCCGAAGCGGCACTGCCGAATGTGAAAAAATCGCCTTGTACGACTATCAAAACAGTCGCGCGAGGGTGTGCCCCGTGGACTTTTTAGGTGACTACAACGGTTATCTACAAACCGATGGCTACACGGCTTATCATGGTCTGCATCACGTCACTAATGTGGGGTGCTTAACGCAAGTTCATGGACGCGAAGAAGCTTCAAGGGGAAGGTAAATCGGGCAATGGCCTAAACTCATTCGTTATATCGACGATGGTCACTTATCTATCGATAATAATCGCGCTGAACGCGCAATTAAACCGCT
The DNA here is from genome assembly GCF_013114515.1 of Vibrio sp. AIC-3. Classification (NCBI taxonomy): domain Bacteria; kingdom Pseudomonadati; phylum Pseudomonadota; class Gammaproteobacteria; order Vibrionales; family Vibrionaceae; genus Vibrio; species Vibrio sp. AIC-3. Next base: position 15,253 of record NZ_VTXG01000051.1, read on the forward strand.
GGTTATTGGCAGAAAAATTGGCTATTCTCCAACACACCAAACGGTGCTGATGCGAGCGCGATGCTTTACAGCATCATCGAGACCGCGAAAGCCAACGGTCTTATCCTCTAAGACTACATGGTCAAGTGCATGAAAGAGCTGGCGAAAGCAGAGCCTGATATCGACGCACTTCTACCTTGGACCTCTTCGGGTCAAGTCAAAACAGACCTCAATAATATTGGCTTTGGCCTCGAAACTTACGTTTGGTGCTAACTATGCCATCAGACTCTAATAACATATTTGGGTTCTTTGATGAGTTTGAAGCTTCAGAAGGAGAGTCACAGCAACCCCCTATAGAGCTGTTTCAAGAACCCGTTGAAATTTTATCAACCCTAGATAGTCAGCCAAATAAGGTACAACAAGAAGTCTTTGTGATAAATAAAAAGGTTCATCGCGGCTTTCCGGGGAAAGCCGCTTTTATCTTCAAGAAGAAGTAGTCGGTATCTCGATACCCATACCCCATTCGCTTGATTAGCTTTATCTTGTTG
>NZ_VTXG01000052.1:0-10910 GCF_013114515.1 Vibrio sp. AIC-3
AAATACCAACCTTCGTTACATTGTCAAAGCCGCTACTTTATTCAGGCTCCTAGGTTCATCTGGTGATACAGATGGTTCACTCGTTTAGCGGTGAACAGCGCTTCGTACGACTTCACGTCGCACGCCCCAAACTTTGTTAGAACTAATAGACACTTCAAAGTAGTGACATGCACTTTGAATAACGTAATCTAATGCAAAATGAATGGATGATTGGACTAACATGTTTAATCCAATCAGGAATGAGCAAGTAATAGAAATAGTGCTGACCTTTGTGGTTATGCTTCTCTCATGAAAGCCAGCACTTTCGCGGATTAATTCACTTCTGAAAGTTTAAGAGCGGGACTTTTTTTCTGATTTAGTAAGATACTAATCAACGCTAATACCGTAAAGACTAAGCTTGATAGGAATAGGTTTTCTACACCGAACTGAGAGATAAACCACCCAGCGACTATCGAGCCAATGGTGATCCCAAAGTTTGAAAAAGAGATGTAAAGACTATTTGCAAATACTTTCGCATCACCGGCGTTATCCATGACCCATGTTTGGCTCACAACCAAGCCAGCAGAGTGTACTGCACCCCAAAACGCGACCATTGCTACCATAAATGAGAACGAGAAACCCATGAAGTATACAACAAGATAGATAAGGCCAAGTGTAATAGGGTAAAGCATCACGGTCTTTTTCATGTTTTTGCCAAGTAGTTTGCCAAAGATGAAGTTACCAAAGATACCAAATACACCGAACACCATCAGCATGGCACTGATCCACGTACCGTTCATATTTGTTACTGTGCTTAAGTATTGAGTAATAAAGCTGTACGAAGAAAACATCGCTGCAAATACGAATATTACAGTCGATAAAGACAGCCACATGGACTTGCTACGTAAAATAGTCACTTGAGAGCCGAATGACATTTTTTCCTTTACAGGCGCGCTTTCCATCAAGAACATCACACTCACTAACGCAATGGCACAAGCAGTTAAGCCAAAGTAAAAGGCATAAGCGAGAGAATACTGTTCAGCTAGAAAAGCGCTAATCGGAATACCGAAGACCAAACCAACAGCGACACCACCGAATACTTTTGCTGCGGCGTTGCTTTGCTCTTCTACTGGAACCATAGAAGTGGCTGCTACCAATGCAACTGAAAAGAAAACAGCATGCATCAAGGCTGGCAGTACGCGAAATATCATCATGGTTGTATAATCTTGCGTCATTGCATACACCAGATTCGATAGAACGAACAAAGAAAGAATGCCAATTAAAACGTATTTTCTATTCCACCCAGACATCATTAACGTAATAAATGGTCCACTCACCGCCACGACGACAGCGTAAACACTGACTAACAGGCCAGCTTCTTGTACATCAATATTGAAGTCTTTCATGACTTGTGGAAGGAGACCGATAATACCCAGCTCTGTCGTGATAACGCCAAAAACGGCTAAAGATAGAGCAAAGATAAACAAGCTTTGTTTTTTCATTGTTTCAACTCAAATTATTAATATGCGGTAATTACGTACCGTCGATATTGGTTGTTGTTAGAGCCCTAAGTCCAAGTATTGGAAAAGTGGCACAAAAATGTTGTTTTTTATCCAATAAAAATGCCGTTTTCAATGTGATTGAATTCGGCAAATTATCGGAATTCGCATTTTCAAAGGGGGAATGGCTTCTATTTATCCCGATGACATGCGCTTAGAACCGTGTTGTACGAAACTTGCAAGTGACGACTGGTTGCTCGCTTTCCATGATTTTGTGCGGTCATTTCAATAATTCTGCTCCTAATGCCTGGTTTGCAGGCTTCGTAACAATAATTCACTTGAAACGTGCGACAGCAACTCAGGCAGCGATACCTTTGGTGGCCTTTAGGACCATAGCCATGTTTTACCACGCTGCCACTCTTACAACAGAAGCGGCAGTTGGGTTTATTCGTTGTCACATCGAACCTCAAAGTCTCAGTGAGAGATACCGAGAATCTCTTGAATGTAATTATCAAGTTGGATTGCATGATAGGGGATAACCCATGTCGAATTAAGTCCCTTAAATTATTAATACATATTCCCACCAGGACTTAATGTGTTTTTTTGCAGCGTTAGACTGAACATCAAGCTCAGAAGAAAGCAAAACAAGTGTCTGTTTTTAAATGATTTATTATCTGGTCTCTTTCGATAAATAGAAAGTGTGATGAATGCACACAATTTAGCCGTTATGTTGATTTGCTAAAAAACACCCAGTTGACGACTCGAATATGCCATGACACATTTTGCGCCCTGCTTCGGTATGCCGTTTAGTGTGAGTGCATATCGGTTTAACACGTTATGAGATGATTTAACCTTATGAAAAAATGGAAGAAAACACTTTTAGCCTCTTCGGGTATTTTACTTTCCTCAATGGCTTTTGCGGGTAATGAGCAGAGTCAAACAAACAGTGAGTTTCCAATCCCTGCTGGCTTTGAAAGTAACTTCAAAGATGTGAATGGTGTAAAGCTTCACTATGTAGTTGGAGGTGAAGGACCTCTGGTACTTATGGTCCATGGGTATGGCCAAACATGGTATGAGTGGCATCAGCTAATGCCAAAGCTAGCTAAAGATCATCGCGTTGTCGCAGTCGACATGCCAGGTCTTGGACAGTCTGAGCCATTAGATTCAACCTATTCTGGGTTAGATGTTTATCCTTATCTTCATGGTCTTGCGAAAAGCTTCAGTCCTGATGAGCCTTTCGATGTCGTTGCACATGATACAGGGGTTTGGATGACGTATCCGATGATCGCACAGCACCAAGACGATATATCGAAAGTGATATATTTTGATTCTATTATTCCAGACGATACTATCTATACTTTCCCGTCTTTTACTCCAGAAGGCGAAGCCTCTACGTGGCACTGGAGTTTTTATACTGCTGAAAACAACTTTGCAGAAAACATTATTGAAGGTAAGGAAAAGTTGTTTCTTTCTCATATCATCAAGAAACACGCGACCAATAAAGAAGTATTTACAGACGAACTGCTTGATTTGTATGCAAAGTCGTATGCTAAGCCAGAAACCTTACATGCTGCGTTTGAGTACTATCGTTCATTTACTACCTCAGCAGAGCAGAACAAAGAAATCGTTAAAGACCATAAGCTAAAAATGCCTGTACTTGTTATTCCAGGAGACAGCAATGGCGGTGGACTGGGTGATGCCTTCCTTAATCAGGTAAAAAAATACGGTGACAATGTTCAAGGGGAAACGATACAAGGATGTGGCCACTGGTTACCAGAAGAGTGTCCTGCGACAGTAGAGCCTTTAGTTATTGACTTTCTGAATAAAAAATAATTTACAAAACTGAGCTGAGTTTTGTTTCTATTGCGGTCTTCATTGCTGCTATAGACTGTCTATCATTGTTGTTAATACATACCCTAGAGTGAACGCTAGGGTATTTTTTCATTTGAGCGGTGATGAGCCTAAAGCGTTGGAGAGATTCAGAGAACAATGGCGATTGAGTTGATTCGTGCTCAGTCATATCGCGATACAACGAGCACGCATTATTCGTTGTCTAGTTCAGAATGTACCCAGCGAGAAAACGCTTGAAATTTTGCTCTCGTTTCCATGCCTTTAGGACAAACCAAATCGTAGCCCTTTCCTGATTCAATATGTGGAAATGGCGCGACTAATCTCCCCGCTTGGATTAAAGGTAGCGCAAATTCATATCGAGCAAGGAATATACCAAGCGATAATTCCGCTGCTTCCATCGCCAGCCTGTTATCACTATAGAAATCACATCGCTTTTCGCAGTCGATGCCGACATTCATCTCATCTAACCAATACTGCCACGCACTCGTATCCCCTCTATGGATAAAATTAACGTCAGATAGAGCGCTCAACCCATTGTGAAGGCCATGCTCGGCGGCGTAATCAACACTGCACACAGGTGTTCTTTTCCCTGAAAACAGTCGCTCACTGTAGTGGTTTGGATACCGCCCTTGGCTATAAAAAATCGCCACATCGTAAGGCTCAAATTGAAAATCAGATTGATTTTGTTTGGTTTGCAGCTTGATGCTTAGATTGGGGTATAGCTGACGAAGTGAAGGGAGTTTCGGGATCAGCCAAGCAGAGGCGAAATAAGGTGATGTCGCTATATGTAAGCTACCAGTCAACTCTCCGGTTTGAATGTCAGAAAGGGTGGAAAATATGGACTCAAATGATGAGTTCAAAACACTCAGAACTCTTTGTCCCTCCGGGGTGAGCTCTAACTTTCGGGTTTTTCTAATGAATAGATTGAATTGAAGCTGCATTTCCAGTTTTTTAATTCGCTGGCTCACCCCACCTTGGGTCAGAAAGAGCTCCTCTGCTGCCTTGGTAAAACTCAAGTGGCGCGCTGCAACGCTAAAAGTATGAAGCAGAGAAAGCTGCTGTTGTTGATTGGTTATTGAGCTCATGCATTACTCTAGTTAATTCATTCAGAGGTATTGTTCGTTTGTTCGAAGCTGTGAGTCATTATAGATTAATTTGTGTAATGTCACATTACAAGGACGTTAATGGAGACTCAATCAAGAAGCGCAACGTTGTCGATGACGGAAAGTTCAACACGGGCATCGGAACGGATAGCGCTATGACAAGAATCGATAAGATATAACTTGGATGAGATACGATGAAACTTATATTAAATGCTGATGATTTTGGGCTGACGGAGTCGGTGAACTTGGGGATTGCGGATTGTTTTCGTGCCGGAACCGTAAAATCGACCACCATCATGATGAACCAACCTGGCGTCGCTCATGCGTCACAGCTCTATCAACGTGGCCTTATTTCTGAAGTTGGACTGCATTTTACAGTGACATCTGGTCAACCCATTTCAGATCCTACATTGGTTCCAACACTGGTCGACGAGAATGGTCATTTTTTTGATAGAAAGACCCTATTTAATAAATCTGATGTGTCTTCTGATGAAGTCTTTAAAGAGTGTATGGCGCAATATCAAGCGGCTTTAGATGCGGGATTTAATATTAATCATATCGATAGCCACCATTTTGCTGGTGCCTACCGTCCTCTTAAGATAGGTTTCACGCAGGCAGCGAATGAAATAGGTCTTCCAGTTAGGCGTATTGATAGCTTTATACAGGGTCAAAGTTTACTGTCGGTTCCTACCCCAGATGCGTTTGATATGGGCTTTCATGCTGAAGGTGTCAATATTGAATACCTCAAAGCAGTATTACTGGCTTATCAAGACAGCATGCCTAACAGTACGATTGAATTAATGTGCCACCCAGCAAGGACGCTAACTGAAGAGCTAGATGAAATCTCTAGCTATGCTCATGCTCGTATTGAAGAGTGGAAGATTCTAACCAGCGATGAGCTTTCTCTCTGGCTAAGAAAAAATGGTATTGAATGCGTTGGTTTCGATGCACTTCATGCTTAAGTCCGCGAGGTAATCTTCGTAGCGACAAGATAAACCATCTGCCTTGTTAGGTCGTTAAAACAGTTCCTTTCGGTTCAATAAGTCAACACAACAATAAAGGGTGACATTGTGGTAAATCCTACCGTACTTTCCCAAGTTAATATCTATCCAGTCAAATCCAGTGGCGGGCTTTCTCTCTCTTCTTCATGGGTCGAAAAGCAAGGCCTTGTTTTTGATCGTCGCTTTATGTTGGCGTTAACTGGTGATGATGTCTCCGCCTCGGCTAAATACCCAACCATGGTGACGGCGCGCCAGTATCCAAATATGGTGAAGGTGAGTTCTAGTCTAATGCCAACCGGTGTCATTTTTTCTTACCCTGGGCTGGCGGCACTAAAATTACACTACTCTACCTTCAAAATGCAGGCGACAGATGCCAGTGTTTGGAGAGACCACTTTTCCGCCTATACAACAACCGATGAAGCGAATGACTGGTTTAGCCAAGTAATTGGGAAGCGAGTTGAGTTACTGTTTACTGGCGAGCAATCTAAGCGTGTGAAAGAAAACCTTGGTCATAATGTGAGCTTTGCCGACGGATTTCCTGTTTTGCTTATTAGCTCTGGCTCATTAGCGGAGCTAAATAGACGCAGCAGCGAAGTTCACACCATGGAACAGTTTCGTACCAACCTGGTGGTGCAATCAGACGAACCTTTTATCGAAGACTCATGGAAGCGTATCAAAATAGGTGATGTCGAATTTGAAATTGTAGAGCCGTGTGAGCGGTGCATTTTAACGACACTTGATCTGGAAAATGGAGAGTTTAGGAACAGTAAAGAGCCATTGACGACCTTTTCGCGCTTTAGAGCCAACGAGAAAGGCAAAATATTTTTCGGGCAAAACCTTGTAGCGAAAAACGAAGGTGTTGTCTCTATCAATGATGCTATCGAAGTACTTGAGTATAAATCCAAGGAGTTTTATGAAGATCTCGATGCCAAAAAACAAGAGTTGATTTGCGTTGAAAGAGAATCAGTAGCAAGAAATTTCGAGACATTTTGGTTTGAGCCCAAAAGCGGCATGGTGCCTGAGTATAAAGCGGGACAACATCTTCCTATTGAGCTCATGATTAATGGCAAACTGACCAAACGAATGTATACGCTGTCATCTAGCCCCTCTCGGCCAGAGCGTTTGTCTATTTCAGTGAAGCGGGTCAATGGTGGTGAAGTCTCCAATTGGTTATTCAACCACTTACAAGTTGGCAATACCATTATTGCGGATCAACCCAAAGGCACTTTCCATATTGCCAACGAATCGAATGAGCCGCTGTTGTTACTTTCTGCCGGTAGCGGTGTGACACCCATGATCTCCATACTTCGGTACTTGACTGACCAACGGGATACTCGTGATATTGCGTTTTATCATCAATGTTTGACTGAAGCGGATATTCCATTCATGGAAGAGCTCCTTATGCTAGAAAAACAACACGCCAATGTCACTGTGACTCTAGCCCTTAGTGAGCCATCAACTGATTGGCTTGGCGAAAAGGGGCATTTTAGTCGTACTCATTTAAATCAAATTTCAGAGTTTCACAAACGACAAGTTTTTGTATGTGGTCCTGGTGGTTTCATGGAGAGTGTAAAGCACTTGATGATAGAGAGTGGGCTGCCTGAAGAACAGTACCACCAAGAGACATTTGGTGTTGCAAGAGTGAACGACGAGAGCCATAAGATGGTCCAAATCAACCTTGATGGAGTCGTATTTGAGGGAAGCAACCAGCGCACCGTTCTGGAGCAAGCTGAAGCAGCAGGGCTTTCTATTTCGAATAACTGCAGAGCTGGTTTCTGCGGCGCCTGCAAAGTCACGGTGAAATCAGGAGAGGTTTACCAGCCCGATGCGCCTGGAATTGAAGACAGTGACAAGGCGAAAGGAATGGCCCTAGCTTGCTGCGCGATACCTAAGACAAATGTAAATATTGTTAGCTAGTATGTAGGTTTTATTATGATTGAGGCCACCATCAAACTTTTATAGTGGCCTCAATATCGTTGGACTATCTAAAACACAATAACACCCAAATGACCTCCAATGTCATGCTTCGATTAGTCAACATTACAAAGAAGCCTCAAAAATATCTGGATGACGGCTCGATAATGCAATGATTTCATCTATGATGACTCTTATTTTAGGCAGAATGTAAGGTGTTTTTAGCCAAACAATACTGATGGGCGCTCCTTCGCCATTGAGTTTCTCTAATACAGGGCATAATTGTCCATCATCAAGGTATTGCTTCACTAACCATACTGGTAGTTGAGCTAAACCGGCGCCAGATAAAGCCGATTGTAAAATGCCTTCACAATCGGCTATCTCATGACGTGCTGAAATATCGACAGATTCGGTTGCCCCTTTAGCATTTCTCAGTAACCAGCTATGCCTTTGTCCTATAGGCCAGCCGACGATGCAATCATGTTGAGCTAGATCTTCTTTTTTAGTAATCGGTGCTCGAGCCGACAAATAAGAGGGAGAGGCACATATCACCCTTTTTTGCTCCCCAATTTTACGTGCAACAATATCGCCCGAGTTTTCTAAGTGCCCAACGCGGATCGCAAGATCAATCCCGTCACTGACTAAATCCGTAGGACGGTCATTAAAGGTAATAGATAGATCTAATTGCTCGAACTTGGACGTTAATTCTAGCAACTTGGGTAGGATTGCTCTTCTACCGAGAACTGCGGGTAAATCAATACGCACACGCCCTGATGGCAATAATTGTTGATTGCTTAAGCGCTTCTCTGCTTCCTCTAAAATAGTCATCGCTTTAAGGCAGTCGGCTAAATAGGAATCCCCATCATTGGTCAACGCGATGCGTCGAGTTGTTCGATGAAGGAGTTTGGTGCCTAGCTGCTTTTCTAGTCGAGCAACGCTTTTACTTAAAGCTGAACCGGTCATCCCAAGCGCTTGGGCCGCAAGGGTAAAACTCCCCAACTGCGCAACGGTGACAAAGTGACGAACTTCCACAAACTGGCTTTTTAACATTAATTAATTCCCTGTAGGACTTTATGTTTGTCATTATATGGACTTAATAAGCAGATGTGAATCGATTATTCTGCGTACATCAACGAGATGATTACATCGACTTTTCAATTAAGGTAAACATGATGAATAACTTCAATAGATTCAAAGGTAAGGTCGCTTTTATCCAAGGTGGCAGTCGCGGTATTGGTGCCGCCATTGTTGAGAGATTGGCATTGGAGGGAGCGTCTGTTGCTTTTACATTTGTGTCATCCCACGGAAAAGCCAAAGCGCTTGCGGAGAGCTTAACTTTACAAGGTGGCAAAGTCATCGCAATAAAGGCGGATAGCACTAAACCTGAAGATATCAGAAATGCAATCAGCGAAACCATAGAACAACTTGGTCAAATTGATATTGTCGTAAACAATTCAGGTACGCTGATCTGGGACAGTATTGAAAATTTGACGATGGATGATTGGGACAAGACCATCAATACCAACGTACGAAGTGTGTTTGTGGCTATTCATGAAGCCACGAAGCACATGAATAATAATGGCAGAATAATCAATATCAGTAGTACGAACGCTCAGCGGATTCCCTTTGCTGGCGGTTCTATATATGGAATGAGCAAGTCTGCACTAACCGGATTGGTCAAAGGTCTCTCTCGCGATTTAGGCCCTAGAGGCATTACAGTCAATAATATTTTACCTGGTCCGGTAGATACCGACTTAAACCCAGACAATGGCGATACTTCAGAGCCTGTAAAAGCTATTGGTGCACTTGGTCGTTATGGTCAAGTAGAGGAGATTGCGAGCTTAGTAGCATTCGTCGCTAGCTCAGAAGCGGGTTACATCACTGGTGCTGACTTGATGATCGACGGTGGCTTTTCCTCTTAATCGAAATACACGGTCGAGTCACTCACGATTGATCAATCCAACCTCAAGCAATCATCACTTCATGATGAGCAAAGAGAGATACGATGATTGGCCTACATCCAAGGTCAATCATTCAGCACCTATCAGTTTTGAACAGTTTTGCACGCTTGCTAATGACATCCAGTTGTTACCACATAAACATCCGATGTTAAATATCGAGCTCCCCAATAAAACAGATAGCGTATTAAAAAATTAGCGTTATTAAAACGAATGCTTAGTCTTATTCCATTTCTAAACAGAGAGGTAAATTACTTCTATGGACGACCCCTTTAGGTGCCGTTTTATCCCATTGTCTTCTTGTATTAAGGAGATTAGCACATGTTAGAGCTCTTTCTACAACCCGAAATCTGGGTAGTATTTGCAACGTTATTGATCCTTGAAATTGTTTTGGGGGTCGATAATGTCGTCTTCATTTCTGTTCTATGTGAGCGACTCCCAGTACAGCAACGCAAAGTTGCACGTAATTTAGGTATTGCTCTGGCGGTGTTAACGCGTATAGGTCTCGTGTTTTCTATTTCGTGGGTGATGTCTCTGACTAATCCTTTGCTGAGCTTCGCCCATACAACCTTCACCGGGCGAGATATTATTATGATATTGGGTGGTGGTTTTTTGTTGGCTAAAAGTGCGAAAGAACTTTGGTCATGGTTAAGACATACACCATCGTCATATTCGACTCGAGCTAGGACTGGACTCGCCGTCGTACTTCTCCAGATTGTGGCGGTAGATGCCGTTTTTTTTATGGATTCAGTCATAACCGCCGTTGGTTTAACATCTGAAGTGCCAGTTATGATAGCTGCTATTTTGACATCTGCGATTTTTATGATTTTAACGGCGGAAAAAATCAACGACTTAGTTACTCGTTACCCTGGATTTAAAACATTGGCTTTACTGTTTTTGGTTTTATTGGGCGGACTACTAATGGCGGAAGGTTTAGCCATTCATATCAATAAAGGCTATGTGTACTTTGCTATGGTTTTCGGACTAACGCTTGAGTTATGTCATATACAAATAAAAAACAAACAGAAGCGAACCTTAGTCATCCAGCGAATTAAAGCATTCCAGTCTAAAACAGGTCAGGAGGTACTCTAACCTGTTAAGGGTTCTATACAAGGAATGACCGTAAAAAATCATAAGCGATCATTGACTCCATTGAGAAATCATTTTGTTTCTACATTCTCTAAAGGTTGTTGATAGATCAAAGAAACACATCTTCAGTATTTAGTTTGATCTATTTTATTTTCATAGGGTAATAAATGAAAAATTCCAAACCAGCTTGTCGTCTAGCTTTCGTAGGGTTGTTTATAGCAATAGTGGCTACCTTGTTTGTCAGTGTGGTCAAGGCAGAACCACTGACTACAGGTTGGTTGAAAAACCCCAACCACCCACCAGTCGAGACACGATTTGTCATCAGCGGGCAGGTTGATGCCGAGAGTAAGACGGTTGCTGGTTTTCTAGAAGTGCGCTTAGCGGGTGACTGGAAAACCTATTGGAGAAGCCCTCGGTGTTTTTCAAGGTAGTTGTCATCATTTGCTTACTTATTAAGCAGCTTCTCTTTCTGGATTTAGGTGAACGTCACCAACAGGCGCACAGTTCCTGATATCA
>NZ_VTXG01000053.1:0-14896 GCF_013114515.1 Vibrio sp. AIC-3
ATATATCAAGGAACGCTCAAAAGTCCGCGCAGAGGAAGTCTAAAGAAAACATTACGTTAGACGGAATTTACGCTGAGCTTAGTGCTTAAGGTTCTGTCTATGAGTAACTCTTTATCCATAAGTATCACCTCTATTTTTGGCCAAGGCGTAAATGCCTCGGTTGAAGTTCAAATGCGTACTACGGTCAAAACTTTTAAAAATGAAGCTTCTGCCTGTTTTTCTATCTAAAAACTGATATTTCTATATCAAACAATTTATCAAAGCGATAAATCAGCAGCAGAATTTGTTGAAACCAACTTGATAATAGATTAATTATAACGGTGATATTGCGGCTCAGTTCACCGTTCGACGGCCTGCATTAAATTTGAAGAATCCCGATTTCATATAATAAGTGCAACATTTCATGGAAGTAAGATGCAAATGGAAAGAAAAACTTTACTAACACATTGTACTGATGCCCCAGGCCTCATCTCGAAGATCACCAACATTTGTTACAAACACCAACTCAATATTGTGCACAACAATGAGTTCGTAGATAACACAAGTGGCCACTTCTTTATGCGCACCGAGCTTGAAGGGTATTTCAATGACGAAACCTTACTTGCCGATTTAGATCAAGCCCTGCCACCAAATACGAAACGTAAGCTTGTTGATTCGTCTCGCAAGCGTGTTGTGATACTCGTGACCAAGGAAGCACACTGCCTTGGCGACATTCTAATGAAGAACTTCGATGGCAGCTTAGACGTTGAAATTGCGGCCGTTGTCGGTAACTACGACATTCTACAAAGCCTAACCGAGCGTTTTGACATCCCTTACCACCATGTTTCTCACGAAGGGCTAAACCGTGAAGAACATGAGAAGAAGATGCTAGAAGTGATTGACCAGTACGAGGCGGATTACCTTGTTTTGGCTAAGTACATGCGAGTGCTGACACCAGGTTTTGTTGAAAAATACAACCACAAGATCATCAATATCCACCACAGCTTCTTGCCAGCATTTATTGGCGCGAAGCCATACCAACAAGCGTATGAGCGCGGCGTGAAGATCATTGGCGCAACGGCACACTTTGTGACGAATGATTTGGATGAAGGTCCAATCATCAAGCAAGATGTTATCCCTGTGGATCACAACTTCAGCGCGAAAGACATGGCACAAGCCGGTCGTGACGTAGAGAAGAATGTATTAAGTAAGGCGTTAAACAAGGTGATCAATGATCATGTGTTTGTTTACGGCAACAAGACTGTAATTCTGTAAATCGGATATTCGATTTCCGGTAAGACTTCCAGTTAGAACCCAATAAAAAACGCGCAATAGGGAAAGCCCATCGCGCGTTTTTTGTATCTGATGATCAGACTCGCTTTGAGAGATTCCCGACTACGCTCCTTCGTCGCTATCGGGAATGACGAACTCGGTGATGAACCTTCGAGCTATAGGCTCTAACATACGCTCTCGAACGCTCAGTCTGTCACTATCCAAAGATAGACTCTGGAAAATTTCATCGAACACCCCGTCATTCCGACGAGCCAAGGCGAGATCAGGAATCTCTTTCCTAGCAACTCTCTATTCAAATTAAGCCTGTTCTGATTCCACAATCTTCTTCAAAGAGTGTGGATGCAGCTTGATGCAAATCCCTTGATGTTTAAAAGCCACTGTTGGGTTATTCAAGCGTTCACCCTCGCCTTTCGGGCTAGAGAGTTTGATCTTAACGCCTTGCTCACCCAGCGTTTCAAAGTTAGCAGCGAACTGCGGGTAAGTTTCTTTAAGATCCGCTAGATACTCATCAGCTGTTTGGGCATGAGAAGGAATCACAAACTCTACATGTTCCCAATCTTGGCTTGGGTAAATCTTACCTTCTGCTGGATATGGCAGCTCCAAACATTCAATTTTCCAGCCAAGGCTTTGCAAGGGTTCATCGAAAGCCAACACCACAATTGGACGACCATTAATCATCGCCTCAGAAATCGTAGAGCCGTACTCAGACCACGCTTGATGGGCAGATTTCGCTAGCTCAGTGTCATTGATTCGCAGCGCAATATGATCCGCTTGAGCAAAGCTTAAATCCAAACCTAATGTATTTCCTAGGCTCTCGATTTTTGCCATAAAAGTATCAAGGCGGGCGATCATTTGTTGTGGTTCTAGTTCAGCTTGCTTCAGGCTCATCATCATTGTCTGTGTTCTCCAAATAATGGCTGCATGTTATCAGTTTTGCCTTTTGCAACAAGCGTTGCTTTTACAAAAAACACTCAATAACTATGTTCTTTTCGCTCCTTAAACATGCAAACGCTTCTTGCTAAAAGTCGATTGTCAAAAACCACTCAGGAAATGTTAATTTTCTATCAATTCGACCTATAAGAAACCCCACAAAATTGGTATGATTAACGCCATTTTTGTGAACTTAAACAGTGTCTGTTGTTCATTTCGGCATTAAATCGTTAACTAGATGCATAATTAACCAATTTAATGACCTCGAAATAACGGCCACTCTTATCATCCTTGAATTGAAGGAAACGCGTGTGAATATCCAAGCACTTATTAATGACAAAGTATCTCAGGCTCTAGAAGCCGCAGGCGCACCTGCAGGCTCTCCTGCGGCTGTTCGCCAATCTGCAAAACCACAATTTGGTGACTACCAAGCAAACGGCGTTATGGGCGTTGCTAAGCGACTAGGCACTAATCCTCGAGAGTTTGCTCAAAAAGTATTGGACGTTCTAAACCTAGACGGTATCGCTTCTAAAGTAGAAATCGCAGGCCCAGGTTTCCTTAACATCTTCCTAGATGAAGCTTTCCTAGCACAACAAGCAGACGCAGCATTGGCTGATTCTCGCCTTGGTGTTGCAGTAGCAGAAACACAAACAATTGTTGCGGATTACTCTGCACCAAACGTTGCGAAAGAGATGCACGTTGGTCACCTACGTTCAACCATCATCGGTGATGCGGTCGTTCGTACTCTTGAGTTCCTAGGCCACAACGTTATCCGTGCTAACCACATCGGTGACTGGGGTACTCAATTTGGTATGCTTATCGCAAACCTTGAGCGCGTTCAGGCTGAGTCTGGCGAAGTTTCAATGGAACTTGCTGACCTTGAAGGCTTCTACCGTGAATCTAAAAAGCTTTACGATGAAGACGAAGAGTTCGCAGTTAAAGCACGTGGCTACGTTGTTAAACTACAAAGCGGCGACGAGTTCTGCGCAGAGATGTGGAAGAAGCTTGTTGACGTAACAATGATTCAAAACCAACGCAACTACGATCGCCTAAACGTGTCTCTAACGCGTGATGACGTAATGGGCGAAAGCATGTACAACCACATGCTTCCAACTATCGTTGCTGACCTAAAAGAGCAAGGTCTTGCAAAAGAAGATGACGGCGCACAGGTTGTATTCCTAGACGAATACAAAAACAAAGATGGCGACCCAATGGGCGTTATCATCCAGAAACGTGACGGCGGCTTCCTTTACACAACCACTGATATCGCTTGTGCAAAATACCGTTTTGAAGAACTAGGCGCAGACCGCGTACTTTACTTCATCGACTCACGTCAGCACCAACACCTAATGCAAGCTTGGACTATCGTTCGTAAAGCAGGTTACATCCCAGAATCTGTTTCTCTTGAGCACCACGCATTCGGCATGATGCTAGGTAAAGACGGTAAACCATTCAAGACTCGTGCAGGCGGTACTGTTCGTCTTGCTGATCTTCTTGATGAAGCCGAAGTTCGTGCAGCGCAGCTAATCGAATCTAAGAACCCAGAACTAGCAGAAGACGAGAAGAAAGCGATCGCGAACACTGTTGCTATGGCAGCGGTTAAGTACGCAGACCTTTCTAAGCACCGCACTACTGACTACGTGTTCGATTGGGACAACATGCTTGCATTCGAAGGCAACACAGCACCATACATGCAGTACGCATACACTCGTGTTGCTTCTGTATTTGCTAAAGCTGGCATTTCTATGGACTCGCTTGAAGGTGAAATCAAAATCACTGAAGAGAAAGAGAAAGCGCTTATCGCGAAACTTCTACAGTTTGAAGAAGCAGTACAGTCTGTTGCTCGTGAAGGTCAACCACACATCATGTGTAGCTACCTGTTCGAACTAGCTGGTCAATTCTCTAGCTTCTACGAAGCGTGCCCTATCCTAGTTGCTGAAGACGAAGCTGTTAAGCAGAGCCGTCTGAAGCTTGCTGCACTAACAGCGAAGACGATCAAGCAAGGTCTATCGCTTCTAGGTATCGACACTCTAGAGCGCATGTAAGCGATTCGAGATTCGAGATTCGAGATTCGAGATTCGAGATTCGAGATTCGAGATTCGAGATTCGAGATTCGAGATTCGAGATTCGAGAAAATTAGAAAGGTTGACGTGAAAGCGTCAACCTTTTTTTGTCTGGAGGTTTGTTTACTCGATTATTTAAGCGATTAGCTAACCTACACAGCAAGAGATCTCCTATTACGCTCATTCGTCGCTCTAGGAGATGACGAGAATAGGTGTAGTGAATCCAAGACAACATCAATGATGCGCCATCAAACCACACCAAATCGTTATCCCTCTTCTCGCCATCATTCCCTACAGTGAGGGACGAACGTGATAGGGAATCTGCTTATTGAGAACGTAAGCCCTAGCCACATTCAAACTCCGACCTTATACTCATGTAAAACAATTAATTGGAAAGATCATGAGCTTCGAACTTCACCCGCAACTTGCGAAAGACACCACACTTATCGGCGAATTTCCACTGAGCTTAGCCCTGCTACACAAAGATAACGCAGTGCCTTGGGTTATCTTGGTACCAAAACGTGCCAACCTAAAAGAGTTGCACCACTTACCAATGAAAGAGCAACAGCAGTTCCTACATGAATCTCAGGCGGTAAGCCAAGCATTAGAAGCAACGTTCCAACCAGACAAATTGAACCTTGGTGCGCTGGGTAATATGGTGCCACAACTGCACATCCACCATATTGCACGCTTCAAAGACGACATTGCTTGGCCCGGCCCAGTATGGGGTAATACAAAAGGCGAACAGCGCAGTGAAGAAGATCAAGCCGCTATCCTGACTCGTATCCAAAACGTTCTGTCACTGAGCTCTATCTTCAAGAAAGCATAATTCGAGTTCATCTCATTGAGCTTTAAAGCAAAACACTTCAGAAAAGACACATAACAAAAAGCCGCTCATCTTAGATAAGCGGCTTTGTCATTTTCTAATCTCGTCTTTTTCAACGAGAGTCTGAAGACCGAACTACATCATCACGTTAAGCGACAAACCATCTTGTTTGCTGATGGTGTAGCGAATACGCGTTGTATGACCATGCTTATTCGTATCGACCAAGCGAGAAACTTTCCCTTTCTTGACCCAAACACTCAGCATCGCATCGACGCCATCTTCACTCATGCCAAACTTTGCAGCGAGCTCTTTACGAGCCGCAACGCCGTGGCTATCAATGTATTGATGAAGTTCAGTTAAAATCATACTACTTGCACCTCTAGTGCTTTCTGCTTACTGCCCACTTTCTTGAAGACGCGATACGTCACCACAAAACCACCAGCAATCGCCACCATCCATACTGCACTTGTCACAGGATGCGCAGCAAAGTTTGCCGCTTGGTAGTAGAAAGTCGCACCAAAGTAACCAAGAGCCATCGTCCAAACCGCGATGAAGCGTGCAAACGTCTGACCAAATTCACGAACATAAGCACCCATCGCGGCCACACAAGGCGTGTAAAGCAGGATAAGAATCAAGTAAGCGAATGCCGCATGACCAGATACAAACTTGTCTTTCAAGTTACCAAAGATAGAGGTATCGACTTCTTGGTCAGCTGCTACAGAATTAGAGTCAGACAAGTCGCCAACTTCAATACCTAATGGATCTGAGTAGCTCAATCCGGCTAGGTTTTCAGGGATCGTCATTACCGCTTCTTGCAGGCTTGCTGCTAAGTCAAACTCAGCTGCTTCTTCATCAGAAGGCGTTGTATATAGGCTATTTAATGTACCAACAACGGCTTCTTTAGCGAAAATACCTGTGATGATACCAACCGTTGCAGGCCAGTTCTCTTCAGTAATACCAATTGGTTGGAATACAGGTGTTACAACTTGAGCTGCTCTAGACAGTACTGAGTTTTCGCTATCTTCGTTACCAAAGCTGCCGTCCATACCTAGAGAGTTTAGGAAGCTAAGAATAGCCACAACCATCACGATTGTTTTACCTGCACCAAGTACGAAACGCTTCAGCTTCTGCCAAGTTTTCAACATTACGTTTTGCACTGTCGGCAATTCGTAATCTGGCATTTCCATCACTAAGCTATCACTGCTACCTGGGTAGATCGTGTTTTTCAGGAACAAACCCGTAAATACAGAAGCAACGATACCCATGATGTACAGAGCGAATACTACGTTTTGTCCTGCACCTGGGAAGAACGCCGCCGCGAACAGTGCGTATACCGGTAAACGAGCACCACATGACATAAACGGCGCCATTGATGCTGCTAGTTTACGTTCGCGCTCTTGGTCAAGAGTACGAGTTGCCATGATTGAAGGCACGTTACAACCAAAGCCCAGTACAAGTGGGACAAATGCTTTACCCGGTAAACCAATCTTCTGCATCACTTTATCAAGTACAAATGCAGCACGAGCCATGTAGCCTGAGCTTTCTAGTACCGCTAAGAATAGGTAAAGCGCTGCGATAACAGGAATAAAGGTCGCAACCGTTTGGATACCGCCGCCAATACCATCAGCAAGTACAGTGACTAACCAAACTGGTAAATGGCCATCTAATAAGTGGTGTCCACCATCAACTAATATTGCTCCAACACCAATATCGAAGAAGTCGATAAACGCACTACCGATATTGATAGAGAACATGAACATTAGGTACATGATAACGAAGAAGAAAGGAATACCGACCCATTTGTTCAAAATGAATTGGTCTGCTTTCTCTGTAAAGTTACGGCTTAGTTTGCCTTCGCTGCGACGAACACGTTTACAAAGGTCATGTAAGAAAGTGTATTTAGCGTCAGCAACAGCAAGGTCGATATCAAACTCGGCACCAAGACGCACATTGTCAATTTGAGTACGTGTTTGCGGAGCTAAACCGTTTAACACCAAGTAATCATTTTCTAGAGCACGAATCGCAAGCGCGCGGTGAGAAACATCAGCATCATCAAAGTGTGATTCAACAGAAGGAATAAGTGCTTCTAATGCTTCGTCATAGTTAATAGAGATAGGGTCAAGGCTAACACCTTGAACAAGAAGCTTATGCAGGCGCTCTTTGAAACGAGCCACTTGACCTTTATCGTTCGCAGACAAGCTAAGAACCGGGCAACCTAGCTCTTTCTCTAGCGCTTTCAGGTTAATCACCTGACGCTCACGCTTTAATACATCCATTTTGTTCAATACAACGATCATTGGACGACCCAACTCTCGCAATTGCAATGTCATGTATAAGCTTCGCTCTAAGCAACTTGCATCAACAACATTAATGATCACGTCAGCAGGGTGAGTCAGAACAGCTCGCGACGCGATAGACTCATCAATACTATTTGCATCATTACCACTATCTAGTGCGTAGATACCCGGTAAATCCGTTAGTTGAAACTGATCACCAGCGTGCGAGTATAAACCCGTCTTCTTTTCAACAGTGACACCAACCCAGTTACCAACGTGCTGCTTAGCACCAGTCAGTGCGTTGAACAGTGTTGTTTTACCACTATTCGGGTTACCAACGGTAAGAACTTGATAATCCATTTAGATAACCTCGATTTGTTCTGCAATGCTTTCACGAATGGCGATAGAAACACCTCTCACTTCAACTTGAAGCGGATCACCCATAGGTGCACGGCGGATAAGCGTCACCTCGGTTTTTGGCAACATACCCATGACCATAAGTTTCTTCCTTACGTCTGGTGTTAAACCTGTTAGTGCAACAATAGAAGCCGCCTTTCCTTGCTCTAATTGTGAGAGTTTCATAAGTACCCAATTCGTGACTGATAATGAGAAAGATTGTTATTAACGCCATAATACACATACATGCCCACAATTCTATTGTGTGAAATCAATGTTTTCGAAAATACATACTCGTAAGTTTCGTTAAAAACGTTTACGTCAAAAACGTTACTTTCAACAACTAGCGAGAACTACCTCACTAGTACAAACCCTCCCAAACAAAAACAAATCATTAATTATCAATCACTTGAGACAGTGTCGGTTTTCTCATAGGTATCTGTCGTTAATTTTATAAGTAAAATAAGTAGCTGGACGTATAGTTACTCCATCGAAGAGAAACTACTTCTCTTTAATTTTATTCCAGAGGTGATATGGCTTTGCTATATCACTCCGGCAGCAAGCGAAGGTGTCGTTGGCACCCGTGGTATAGTCCCCCCGGCTATGCCACGATATTTTTTTTCTTCCCTTTGTTTTATCCCAACAACCTTTTTAAACTCCCCATTTATCTCGTATCTCGTATCTCGTATCTCGTATCTCGTATCTCGTATCTCGTATCTCGTATCTCGTATCTCGTATCTCGTATCTCGTATCTCGTATCTCGTATCTCAACACGAATGTCGAGGCTAAAGTATCTTTATTTATGTTCTAGCTGAGTATCCGCTGCGTGCTACTCTTCGTTGTTTTCAGCAAACTTAGATGGTGACATGCCAAAGTGGTGCTTAAACCTTTGACTGAAATAGGAAGGGTCATTGAACCCCGAATCAAACGCCACATCAGAGATCTTCTCTCCAGCGAGTAAGCGCTCACACGCATGCTCTAGACGTACTTCATTCAAGTGCTCTTTGAAGGTCTTGTTGTAAGCCGATTTAAAGCGTCTCTGTAAGCTTCTCTCAGACATAAACAAATACTTAGCGGCAGTTGCAGTACTGAACTCGGCATCAGCGTAGTTTTCACTCACAAGCTGCGACACTCTGTTCTTCCACTCTTGTTCCGCTGTCAGTTTTTGTTGCTCTGGTGTTGAGGCGGCAAGCTTAATGGTTTCAATCTGTTCAATTGTGCTGGCTTCAAGATTGTCGAGTACTTGATACTCAATTGGCCACGAAAGCTGAACCTTATTTTGAGACTCCGAAACAAAGGCATTAAGCTCACCACCGCTCTGATTCATCAATAGCGGCAGCTTTTCGATGTTAAGGTCGGTCGACTTTCCGGTATTGTCACCCATGCTTGATGCCAGTTTAGGGAAAGGCATCCCATGATCTCGAATGGTCACAACAAGATGCTCCTTAACCTCTTCAACCAGAACCACCATACTCTGCGACTTAAAGTTTCTCTTGATGATGCTCGCAACCAAGCTATTGAAGATAATATCGAGATTAAAATACAGCAACGAGACATATCGTTGTTTTGTTTCGACTTTAATATCCAGTTCAATACCGGCTTTGGTTAAGTCATCCTGCCAAGCTTTGAGTACCACCTCTAAGATTAAAATTATATCGTAACAAACTTGCCCTTCTCCTTGAGGCGTATTACTCAATTGAGCTAAGCCATTTTTCAAGGTTAGAATCGGCGACTTCCCGAGCTCGTCATTCCAATTCGGGAGCATCGCAGCAATATGATTCACTTCAGAAGAGAGTTCATTGGCAGTGTGAGACACAAGCGCATTCTTCACGGATAGCTGCTTTTTAAGCTGTTGATTAGTGGCGAGTAATATCCGGCTTTGGTGCCTCAATTGGTCTGTCTTCAGTGCAACTTGCGCTTTTAAGTGCCGGTTGGCAAAAGTGACATAACGCGAACGCCAAAAGACTAAGATAGTCACAACGCCAATCAGTAATATCAGAGAGCTTGCTGCAGCCCAATTGGTCAGATACCAAGGCTCCGCAATCGAGAAGCTTTGATTGGTTGACACAAAGCGATAATGGGAGCCTTTAACCGGCTTCACTTCAAGTGTGTAATCCCCTGGAAGAAGATGATCGAGCGTTAACAAGCCCCCTTCAAACTCACTCCAAGGTTCATCGTCGCTCAGTCGGTATTCCATCGCAGGTGCGAACGTTGCTGGTAAGATACCTAGCTTAAACCCCATCGATGAACCATAAGGAATCTCATCCAGCTCTGCCGTTTTCCCGCCAAGTGATACCGTTTGTTGGTCGACACTTATCTTACTCAACAAGGCACGGCTATGAGGTGTAGTTGATACCAGTAACTCGTTAGATAACGCGCTGACTACACCATACTTTGAGCCGAAAACAAGCCTCGAAGGTTGGCTATCTTGACTGTAAAAAAGAGCACACGCTCCTGCCGCCAGTTCATTGGTGATCAAACCAAATGGCGAACCTATGTGTTTATGCAGTTGCCCATCCAATCCGTAATAACTGATGCCTTTCGAAGAGCCTAACCAAACACCATTGTCATCGCTTATCAGGCAGTTGGGGCTAATATTGTCTTCAACAAGAGTGATTTCTTGAATAATAGAGCTGTCATCCGGGATTCGATACACGCCATAACTGCTCGCAAACCACTGCGCTCCATCCTTCGCTTTTTCAATATCGACGACTTTGCCAAACCGTTCGCTGGAACGACTAAAGCTAATTCGTTTATCAATGAACGAGTAGAAGCCATGATCCGTTCCTATATAGATGCGACCTAGCAAGCCTACATTGAGAGCGGTGATCTTCGCAGGCAAGAACTTGTCGACTAACCAGTCAGTGCCATAACTCGTCAGTTTCATGGTTTCGATAGATAACGAATAGAGGTTTTGCCCAGAGGTCATCCAAAGAACGTTATCGGCTTGAAGCGCAAGGTTTTCAACACGCACTCCCTCAATTGGCCTTGGTAAATCAAGGGCTTCGGGTTGTAGTGTTTCCGTATTTAGACTGATGATACCTTGTTCGGTCGCCAACCAAATGGAAGAGCCAAAGATCTCAAAATCATTAACAGGGTTAGAGTAAACACGAATTGGGTTCTCTTCACTTTCAGAATCAACCAAGTAGAGCCCCATTGAAGACGCGACCCAAGATAACTGGTCACTGACAGGCAGTACTTTATTGATCACCACACTACTCGAATGCATGCCCATTCCAGTTAGGGGTGTTCTCGAGAAGGTTTTGCTGAACAGTGAGAAGTATCGGATACCGTTGTTTGTCGCAACCCACATACCACCAGCATGATCGTTTATCAACGAATATATTTTCTCACCCGGTAACGAGAAGTCTTGACTAGCGGCTTGTTCGAATCGTGTAATTTGTCCCGTAATGAAGTTATAACTAATGAGTCCATGCTCTGTGCCAATCCAATATTGGTCTGAAGTTTCAGCAAGCGAGAGAACGTGCGACCCTTTTATTTTGTTCTCTTTATCTGGATTCGCGAGATCAACAATCACCGCCCCATTTAAAGTGCCAATCACTAACTCTCGTCTAGCATTAGAAAAATAAACCGTCTCAATATGGTGCTTATCTGATGCAGTGATGTGAGTAAACTCTTGCGCCTCGGAAAGGTAAGCACCAGAACTGGTCGCGAGTACCCATTTTGACAACACCCACTCCGCATCGTTAATCGCAATATCACTGCTATTGTTGTATCGATACAGTTTGAGTAGTGAGTAGGTGGTAAATTCTAAAGATTGAGTGTTGTAAGTATAAAAATTACTGCCATCTGTGACCCAAATATAATCACCTGATGAGCCGATATTCGCGATCTCAGCGCCGGGGCTTAAACTAAACGCAAGCTCATTGCCAATACCAGGGCTATGTCGGTACACCTCATTATCAAAAAATGTCCAAAACTCATCGTTAAGAAACGCGACTCTTTCTGAAGAAAATTGCAGAAGGCTGCCCTTTCGAGGGAATAGGGTTCGGCCATCATAAAAGAGTACTTTTCCATGGACATCATGAACCCATAGCCCGCCACCGGCACCTAAGTACAGGTTTTTAGCCGCAAGAAAGTTCCCTTGCGCTTGAACGGGCAAAGGATAGAAAACGGAGGGTGATGTATTTACCGCGAGAACGCTAAATGAAATGCTCATTAACATGAACATTTTGAAGATAATTCGATACAACTCTTAATCCTGAACAGCAACAACACATGAAATTTTGGGTACCACAACGTCTTATCGTTGCTAAACCAAAAACTGAGTTTTTTTGTGCTTATTATTATCTTTCCATTTTAGCGGAAATTAGAAAAGGAGAAAGGAGGTTTGTTATTTGTTAGGAGGTTTTATCTTAGCGGTCACGAAAATGCCGCAAAAAGCGGCATGATTCATAAATTAACGAGAGCAAAGTAGAGTAAAGAATACTCGTTTATGACTTACTTCTCGTCTAAGCAACTTGTATAGCTATCTGTAAGTTGCTGAAGAAAATCGAAATAGCTTCCACTCTTCACTTCAACTGTTGAACCGATAGGGTCAAGCTGACCTTGTTTTGCGTTACTTCCGCGCGTCACTGATTCAATCACAGCAGGAGTGAATTGAGGCTCAGAAAACACACATTGAACATTTTCACGCACCAAGGTTTTCTTGATAGCTATCAAGCTTTTTGCACCCGGCTTGCGCTCTGGGCTCACGGTAAAGTGACCTAAGTTATTTAACTCAAACTCCTGTTCGAAGTAGCCATACGCATCATGGAATACGTAGTAACCTTTGTCTTTCACTGGCGCAAGTTGTTCATTAATTGACTGCTTCTTCTCTTTCAAAGCAATCAAGAATGAGTCTAGGTTCTCTTGATACGCCATTGCGTTATCAGGATCAGATTCAATCAACTTAGCTGAGATATATTTTGCCGCGACTTCAACTTGGTCGATGCCCAACCAAAAATGCGGGTCATGGCTACCATGATGGTGTCCTTCATGAGCATCGTGATCTTCATGCCCAAACTCTCTCAAGTTGATTCCGGGAATCTCACTGATCTTGATAACATTTTCTTTTGAACCAATCACCTTAGTCAAAAAGGCTTCTAGGTCAGGGCCAAACCAGATAACCATATCGGCACTGTGAACTTTTTTGACATCAGATGGCTTAAGCGCATAATCGTGCGGCGAAGCATTGCTGTTCATTAGCACATCCGGTTCACTAACGCCCTGCGTTAATTCCGTCACAATCATTTGAATTGGTTTAAAGCTTGTTAGAATAGTATTGGCACTTGCGACACTTGGCGCTAAAAGCAAAGTGGCAAGTATAAAAGATGAACGTGACATAATCCCTCGATAATAGAAAAGTAGCTTAGGCTTGAGGTAAATGTTACATTATAACATTAGCGAATTGCAAATGAGTTCTATTCATGGATAACTTAATCCAACTAGATTCTGTGAGCGTCGAATTTGACGGTCGAAAAGTTCTAGACAACATCTCTCTAAATATAGAGCGCGGCAGAATCACCACCCTCATTGGGCCAAACGGTGCAGGAAAGTCGACATTAGTAAAAGTGGTACTGGGTTTACAAACCAAATTTTCAGGCACAATAACAAAAGCTAAAAAACTGAAAATTGGCTATGTACCACAAAAATTAAAGCTTAATGATTCACTACCGCTTAATGTAGAACGTTTTCTAAAGCTCACTGGCAAGTTCAGTCAGCAAGAGATCCTTGAAGCATTGAAGCTTGTTGGCGCTGAACATCTGCAAAAGAGTAACATGCACCAGCTATCTGGCGGTGAAAACCAACGTGTGCTGATTGCTCGTTCATTGCTAAGAAGACCAGATCTACTGGTTCTTGATGAACCTGCTCAAGGCGTTGATGTACAAGGGCAAATAGACCTGTATGACCTGATTGACACCATTCGTCACCGCTTTGGTTGTGCCGTATTTATGGTTTCACATGACCTGCATTTAGTGATGGCAAAAACAGACGATGTTATCTGTTTGCACCATCATATCTGTTGCTCAGGCGCACCTGCAGACATCAAACACCACCCTTCGTATATTGCGCTCTTTGGCACCGCGACCCAAGAAACACTAGCGTTTTATCATCACCAACACGAACATCACCATCATGATCTTGCAGGCCAGCCTGTCGAAGGCGACGTGCATGAATGTTCAAACCATAAACATGGACATCACTAATGCTTGAGTTTCTTCTTCCCTCTATTCTGGCGGGTTTGGGTATTGCGCTAATTGCAGGCCCATTAGGGTCGTTCGTGGTATGGCGCAAGATGGCTTACTTTGGTGACACGCTTGCTCACGCTTCTTTGATGGGCTTAGCACTTGGCTTTCTGTTCAACATTAACTTGTATTTCGCGCTGCTGATTTGTTGTTTGATGCTGGCCGTGTTGCTAGTGACTTTACAAAAACAAAAGCTGGTCGCGACCGATACCCTACTCGGTATTTTGGCGCACAGTGCGCTATCACTTGGTTTGGTTGCTGTCAGTTTCTTAGATAACGTTCGTGTTGACCTAATGAGCTACCTATTTGGTGACTTGCTGGCAGTATCTCCAACGGATTTAGTGTTCATCTATGCGGGTGCTGCTGTGATTGGATTAGTACTTGCTATCTTTTGGCGACCACTACTATCAACGACGGTTAACGAAGATCTCGCGGCGGTTGATGGCATCAACATTGATTTAATGCGTCTGATTCTGATGCTATTGGTCGGTATCGTGATTGCTGTCGGTATGAAGTTTGTTGGTGCGTTAATCATGACATCGCTACTGATTATTCCTGCAGCAACGGCAAGGAAGTTCTCGAGCACACCTGAGCAGATGGCCTTCCTTGCATCAATTATTGGCTCTATCGCTGTATTCGGTGGATTAAGCTTGTCTTGGTTCTATGATACGCCTGCTGGCCCGTCTGTGGTTATCAGTGCGGCAGCAATGTTTATGCTATCTCAAATGGTTAGAAGCCGAGCTTAGCACTTAGCAGGACGATTTCTAATCTCGTATCCCGAGAAATCGAGTAGGAGGAGGCCTCGCAGCCTCCGTCCTCTCACACCACCGTACAAGCGTGGGTCGCATACGGCGGTTCCGAATATACTTTCAGTGACTCGTACCC
>NZ_VTXG01000054.1:0-8039 GCF_013114515.1 Vibrio sp. AIC-3
CAGCTCTTACTGTCATAAAGCCAAAAAACATACGCCTAATGAGTGACTTAGTCATTCGCCGAAACCAGTTGTTATCCATGCAAACCATGGAAAAGAACCGAATCCAGATACTTCCCGCTTCTCTCCATCCGACTATCAAACCGATGCTAACCACGATAAAAAATCAAATCACCAAGTTAGAAGAAAAGCTCGTTAAACTCATTGAAGATAGCCCTGAATATCAGGCTAAAAACACAATATTGCAGAGCGTCCCTGGAATAGGAAACATTGCCGCTGCATCAATAATTAGCAACGTACCAGAACTTGGCTACATCACAAATAAACAAGCGGCATCACTAATTGGTGTCGCTCCAATAACACGCGAAAGTGGGCGCTACAAAGGTAAGCGCGTGATCCAAGGCGGTCGAGCGCAAGTACGCACAGTGTTATATATGGCAATGATGTCAGCCATGCAATGTAACCCCGTATTCAAAGCAACTTATGCTCGACTTGTAGCTGCCGGAAAGCCTAAGAAAGTCGCAATAATCGCGTGTGTTCGAAAGATGGTTGTGACTCTTAACTCTATGCTGAGAGATGGCGCCATGTGGGATGAAAACATAGCCAAAAATTAATCATTGACGCCATAGTCGTTTGTTAAGCGGCGTTGTTCCACGCTCCCTGACTTGTGCAGTCAAAGAACACGACTTCAATGTCATTTCCAACGTAATCTCTAATCATCTGATGCACTCTTGTGCAATAACCTTGATCTTCACCGAAAACGGACACAGCTATTCTAGTAACATTTGACTCAGCAATACGGCTAAGAATGTGGACATCATGCTCACCAAAGCCCCAGCCATATATAGTTATATTGTTTCCAACTTTTGGTAACACTTCGCGGTAAACAGTATTAAGGTAATGGCTGTTGTGAATTGCTTTAACTTTTTGACTTGAAGTGCCCTCGCTAACGAACAATGGAATATAGTTTCCAGATTCCCATTGTCGCAGGATTGCACGCAATAAATCCCTAGAACCAGCTTCTAGTTTAACTTCCTCTTCCACAACATTTCGAGCTAAAACCAAACTACCGTGAGGATAAAAAACCAAAGTATTGCGTCTATCCCAACGGCTAATTGACTCTCGGAATCTTTGCCAGTCCTCATCAAACTCACCATGCAAGAAACAGTCCTTAAAACTATGTCCATTAAACTCACGATTGGCATACATTATTACCCAATAAAGTGACAGGTCGTAGTTAAGAGAAAGTACTGTTTTGAAAGAGCTAAGGAAAGTTGCGATGTCAGAAAATTGCTCCTCAACTGCATGGTATTCAGGGTGGATACTACGTACAGCCTGAATCAAGCACTCTCGAACATGTTCATAAGCACTTCTAGTTGCATTGTCCGCAATTTCTAGAGCAAGATTGACTCGATTGGCTTGCCATACAAGACGCAAGATCAATTCAAAATCATCAGTCTCAAAATGACTAAAAAGCTGTTCAACATGGTGGGTCAATAACCCATTATCAATCGCATGTTGTTTTAATGAAGAGTAAGAAAAACTACCATCAATGCCAATTGAAGCACCATTTCCAAGTAGTAGTGAGCCATCAAACCTATCCGATATATCGGACCATTTCTCAATTACGTATGTCATTTTTATTATCTCCTAGCCGCTTAACAGCTATTAGACAGAAAAATTCTGCATTTAAATATAGGATTTTTCTATCTAGTTTCATATGTACAGCAATTTACCACGATTAATCACAGCAATTCAGTGACTTAAAACATAGATAGACTCATTGAATGACAAAATGCAGAATATTTCCATATAGTATGAATTTCGTAAAAACCCCGACCAACTGGATATAAACACAGTCCCCTTACACATGCCCCAAAACACAAAAAAGCCTGCCATCTATGCGAACATAAATGGCAGGCTTTATACGTTAGTTAAGCTTGTGTGTGGCTAGCTTACGCGGCTTCGAATGCGAGGGCTTTCTTCTCTACCTGACGGAAGATCAGCGTTAGTATGCCGTTTACTGCTAAGTAGAATGCGCCAGCAATGCCGAACACGGTTAGCGTGTCGTAGGTTTGGCCGTTGATACGCTGAGCGTAACCCATCAAATCCATGATGGTGATGGTGCTTGCCAGTGACGTACCTTTGAAAACTAGAATCACTTCGTTCGAGTAAGCTGGAACGGCGCGGCGTAGTGCATATGGCAGTAACACTTTCAGCGTTGCGATTTTGTCCATACCAAGTGCACGACATGCTTCCCACTGCCCTGCTGGAATGGCGTTGAATGCGCCTCTGAACAGTAGCGTGCTGTATGCGGCGGTGTTCAATGCTAATGCTAACATTGCACAGAACCAAGGTTGGCTTAACCAAGTCCACATGAAGCTTTCACGAATCCAATCGAACTGACCCGGGCCGTAATACACCAAGAAGATCTGGACCAATAATGGTGTGCCGGTGAACAGCGTGATGATGCCACGAGTGAACCAGTGAATCGCCGGTATTCTTAGGATTAGCGTTACCGTCATCAGCAGTGACAAGATACAACCAACAAGCAATGACGCGCCTGTGAGTTGAAGACTGGTCGCTAAGCCTTCAAGCATTTGAGAGAGGTATTGTTGATTCATGCCATTGCCCCTTTGTTACCCAAACCTTGAATAGAGAACTTACCATCAATCACTTTTACCAATCTTTGTGTGATTAAAGTGATGACCAAGTAGATTGCAGCTGCTGTCGCGTACCAAGTAAATGCTTCGTGCGTTGCCGCTGATGTTAGTTGTGCTTGTTTCAACAAATCCGTTACGCCAATCAGTGATACTAATGCGGTGTCTTTTAGTAACACTAACCATTGGTTGGTTAACCCTGGTAGCGCGTGTCTTACCGCTTGAGGTAACACGATACGAAAGAATGAACGTGATTGAGAGATACCAAGCGCGCTTGCTGCTTCTCTCTGCCCTTTGCTTACTGCTTTTAATGCACCACGGATGGTTTGTGAAGCGTAAGAAGCAAAGATAAGTGACAGTGCAACAACACCAGATAAGAACGGGCTAACTTCGATGAAGTCGCCAGTGATCATGAACAGAACTTGTGTCGAACCAAAGTAGATAAACAGTACGACCAGAATTTCTGGTAAACCACGAACAATCGTCACAAATGCAGTCGTTGGCCATTTGATTGCAATACGACGAGACATCTCACCACTTGCAAACAAAACTGCTAGAACCAATCCAACCAATAGGCTTACGAACGCAAGCTGAACAGTCATCCAACTTGCTTCGACGAGCCCTAAAGAGTAACCCGTTAATTCCATAAATTACTTACCGAAGTACTTGTTGAAGATCTTATCGTATTCGCCGTTCGCTTTTACTGCTGCAAGTGCAACGTTAAGCTGGTCTACAAGTTCTTGGTTGCTCTTGTTTACTGCGATGCCAAAGCCGTTACCGAAGTACTCTTGGTTTGTTACTTGGTCGCCAACGTACGTTAGGTTGTCTTCTTTCTTGAACCATTCAGCTACAACGGCTGTGTCACCGAATACAGAATCGATACGACCGTTCTTCATGTCGATGAATGCATCTTGGTAGCTTGAGTAAGGTACCGCTGTTACGCCAGTCATTTGCTCAAGTAGGAAGCTCTGGTGAGTAGAACCGTTTTGAACGCCAACACGCTTACCTTCTAGTGCTGCTTGGTCTGCTACTTTGCCTTCGAAAGAAATGAATGCTGCAGAGTTGTCGTAGTATGCGTTAGAGAAGTTCACTTGTTTAAGACGCGCTTCTGTGATGTCCATTGCCGAGATAGCCGCATCGTAACGTTTGAATTTAAGTGCAGGGATCAAGCTATCGAATGCTTGGTTGTGGAAAGTACACGTTGCTTTCAGCTCTTCACAAAGTGCGTTTGCTAAGTCTACGTCAAAACCCTGAATTTGGTTGTTCTCATCCATGTATTCGAATGGTGCGTACGTTGCTTCCATCGCGAATTTGATTTCTTCTTTAGCCGCTGCGTTAAAAGAAGCAAGGCCGATAAGTGAAGCTAGTAGAATCTTTTTCATTTTGTTACTCCGAATACTGTGTAATAGCGGCCTGTGGCCATTCTTATAATTTGATTGTTTTAATTGATGTTGTGTTTAGCTAGATCTAGTGAGTCAACTTTCTTTTAATAAGTGACTTACTTAATGAGTCAGATACTCGGCAAACTCAGGTGTCTGCGGATTAACGAATGAATCGCTGGTGCCGTGTTCAACGATGTACCCTTTCTCTAGGTACAGAACGTGGCTAGCAATCTTCTTCGCGAAATCGACTTCATGCGTCACGACCACTTGGGTAATGCCCGTTCCGCTCAATTCTTTAATAATGCTCACGACTTGGTTGGTGATCTCAGGATCAAGCGCCGCTGTTGGTTCATCAAACAACAACACATCCGGTTTCATCATCAGCGCACGTGCAATCGCAACACGCTGTTGTTGACCGCCAGACAGTTGAAGTGGCCAAGCATCTGCTTTGTCTGCAAGTTGAAGTGTCTTTAGTACTTCTTGCGCTTGCTTAATCGCTTCTTGCTTATCCAAACCCGCCACTTTGGTTGGTGCTTCAATCAAGTTTTCCATCACCGTCATGTGTGGCCATAAGTTGTATTGCTGGAACACCATGCCGACTTTACGACGAAGTTTAAGCCCCTGCTTCTCTTGGATTTGGCTTGAAAAATCGAATTGCTCGTTCGCAATGTCTAATTCGCCGTTGTCCGCGATTTCTAGCAGGTTCAATACACGCAGTAATGAACTCTTGCCCGCGCCGCTTGGGCCAAGCAATACCAAGGTTTCGCCACTCTCACAGTCGAAACTGATGTCGTGAAGAACTTGGGTATCACCGTATGATTTGTTGATGCTCTTTACTTGAATACTCATGCCACAATACTGCATTAATTGTCATTTGTTGGTTATTCTATTCAATCCGAGGTTTTATGCAAGAAAAATGTATAAAAAACTACTTTGTTGAATTTTTGTAACAAATATTGCACAAAAAACAGTCGCTATAACTGGTCTTACAACTAAAAATTGCAAGTCATTGATAAAGCTAATATCAAGATAAATAGCAAACGTTTTGCTATCAATTTATAAATCATCGCACGGTTGCTTGTTTATGTGTGCACTCTCCTATCAACGCTAATTTACTTGCATAAAAATTAGGGTTAAATAGCTTGGTTTCCTATCCAACTGACTGGATCAAAATGCTTAGTTTTCCTTTAAGGTCGTTTCGAGTTATTCACTTCGTGGAGAGGAAATATTGGAAATTGAGTTTCCTAGGGAGCGTCACAGCGCAATAAATGCTTTAATGGGTTCGATTCTCAACAACAATTACTGCCCAGCGAACAACGCGCAGTACAGGCAATAAGTCATAAAGCAATTAGCCATAAGCAACAAGCAACAAGCCATCTATTTTTAAAGCGACAACACATTAAGGCAGTCATATGCAAAACGATGTCTCTTCTACGCTCGACTCGAACCAGCGACAGACTCAGCGATCGACTCAACAAGCGCCAGAACCCAAACCTGAGAAAAAAAGCCTCAGTATTTTGTTTGAGCTGAGTAAATTCATTCAGCCTTATAAAGGTCGTGTTATTGCTGCGTTGATCGCGTTGATCTTCACAGCGAGCTTAACCCTTTCAGTCGGACACGGTATTCGTCTTCTTATCGACCAAGGCTTCAGCCAACAATCGTTGTCAGACTTAGGCAGCGCGATTCAATTCATCATGGTGGTGGTCGTGCTGATCTCGATTGGCACCTTCTTCCGCTTCTATTTGGTCTCTTCTGTTGGTGAGCGAGTAAGTGCGGATATACGCCTGTCGGTTTTCAATCATGTCGTGACGCTGCATCCAAGTTACTTTGAAACCAATGGCAGTGGCGACATCATGTCGCGAATCACCACGGATACTACTCTGCTTCAAAGCATCATAGGTTCATCGTTCTCTATGGCGATGCGCAGCGCGTTGATGTGTATTGGTGCAATCATCATGCTGTTTGCGACCAATATTAAGCTGACGTTGATTGTATTGGCCTCGGTGCCATTTATCTTGATTCCGATCCTTGTTTATGGGCGCCGTGTAAGAGCCCTATCTCGCCAAAGCCAAGATTCCATGTCTGATGTGGGTTCTTACGCAGGTGAGGCAATTGAGCACATTAAAACGGTGCAAAGCTACAGCCGAGAAGAGCAAGAGAAAGCATCATTCGCGGTAGAAGTGGAAAAGGCGTATGAGATTGGTCGCCAGCGTGTAAAACAGCGCGCGATTCTTATTTCTGGCGTTATCGTGATTGTATTTAGTGCTATTGCAGGCATGCTTTGGGTTGGCGGCAGTGATGTTATCAACGGCACTATGTCGGCTGGTGACTTAGCGGCGTTTGTGTTCTACGCAATTATGGTTGCTTCATCGTTAGGTACGATTTCTGAAGTGATGGGTGAACTGCAACGCGCGGCAGGTGCGACCGAGCGATTAATCGAGGTCCTACAAGTTGAAAGCCATATTGTTGCGCCAGTTGCGAATCCAACTTCGCTTGCTAACGTAACGCCAGAAGTTGCATTTGATGATGTGACCTTCTGTTATCCATCAAGACCGGACCAACCCGCAACAAGCAACCTCACGCTTACTGCCCATGAAGGCAAAGTGTTGGCACTGGTTGGCCCGTCTGGCGCAGGTAAAACTACCCTGTTCGAACTGCTGCAACGTTTCTACGACCCACAAGTGGGTAAGGTCACCTTAGGCGGTGTTGAACTGAATCAGTTTGATCCTAACGAGCTAAGAAAGCAGATGGCATTGGTACCGCAACAACCTGCTCTGTTCAGTAACGATGTGTTCCATAACATTCGCTACGGCAACCCGCAGGCAACAGACGAGCAAGTGATCGAAGCGGCGAAGAAAGCGCACGCACACGAGTTCATTCAAAACCTACCTGATGGCTACAACAGCTTTCTTGGTGAACGTGGTGTAAGGCTTTCTGGTGGGCAGAGACAACGTATTGCTATCGCACGTGCCATCTTGAAAGATCCAAATATTCTATTGTTGGATGAAGCAACCAGCGCACTAGACAGTGAAAGTGAGCATCACGTACAACAAGCGTTAGAAGAATTAATGCGTGGCAGAACGACGATCATTATCGCCCATCGATTATCAACAATTAAACACGCCGACCAAATTGCGGTGCTCGATAAAGGACAACTAGTAGACATCGGCGACCACCAGTCTCTCATCAATAGCTGCGAATTGTACCAACGCTTGGTTGAGCTGCAATTCAAACACCTTAGTGCCTAACTATTGAGTGGATGTGCAACTAAGTCACTGACATTGTGTGGTTTCAAGCTTCAAAAACTTAAATCACGCGTGTTGCAGTTTTGTTAATTTAGCGGTAGGGTTTTTATTCCAATAACAACTTATCCCTACATAACAATAAGAGAGTTCGCATGGAAGCACTATTATCTGACTACCCGGTAGTAACAGAAATCCCTGTCGCTTGGGGAGAAATGGACGCACTCAATCACGTTAACAACGCTGTATATTTTCGCTATTTCGAAACCGCTCGCTTAGATTTTTTCAAGCACGTCGAGCTGATGGAAGAGATGGCGATTACCAAAGTTGGTCCTGTTCTTGGTGACACTTACTGTAAGTATTTCCGCCCAGTCACGTATCCAGATACCTTGATGGTCGGCTCACGTGTTACCGATATTCAAGATGACCGATTCACCATGGAATACGCGATTGTCAGTAAGGCTCAACAGAAACTGACGACCGTTGGCACTGCGACTATCGTGATGTTTGATTTTGCTTCGAACCAGAAAGCCCTGCTCTCGCTGCGCTTAACCAATGAAATCGAAAAGATGAACACGTTGAAAAGCCCATGCTTCAAACAAGAAGCCGTGACAGAATAACGTATTCGTTGGTTGAGAAAGATTCAGAAAGTTTCAGAATCGAGTAGGAGGAGGCCTCGCAGCCTCCGTCCTCTCACACCACCGTACAAGCGTGGGTCGCATACGGCGGTTCCGAATATACTTTCAGTGACTCGTACC
>NZ_VTXG01000055.1:0-7955 GCF_013114515.1 Vibrio sp. AIC-3
TTGTTCTTGGCATGGTATTGGTTATGGTTTTACTTTTGGCGAAGCAAATTATAACTCTTTACCATGCTGTTCAAAGAACACTCACGAAAGATCAACACGCCCTACTCATCGAAACTATTTATTGAAAAGAGCAGCCTTGTTCTCAAGCTTTTTTCCTGCGCTATTTTTGAACACTTGCTTACTGTGATTGGTATAACGAGCGCAAGTCAGTAGGACGCCAGTAAAAAGATCGTAAGCTCAAAGCTAAGAAAACAAACATTAAAAAGGCCAACCAGACATTATCTGGTTGGCCTTGCTTTTAGGTGCTTAGTTGGTGTTTAGCTCAATCCTATTTTTAGTTAGCACAGCTTGCTGGGCCGATCTCTTTCCACACGCCCCATTGGCCTGTCGTTGTTGGATCTTCACCGGTTGTCCACCATTTCGCTTCCCAAACCTTACCGCCTTGAGTCACTTGGTCGCCACCAGTGTAAACCGCGCCTGAATCCCAAGCGTTAGTACACGTACCGCCGCCTGTGGTTTTCTTAAGAACTTTCACTGAAGTAGCTGCTACCGATGTCTCTGTGCCATCGCTGACTGTTACAGAGAAGTTCAGCGTTGTATCTTTCGTGTATTCCGCTGCGACAAAGCTCACTGAAGAACCTTGAACCGTTGCATCAATACCAGCAGGTACATCCCATGTGAAGGTCAATGTGTCTTGGTCTGCATCGCTTGAAGCCGAAGCATCAACCACGACTACATCACCCGCATTAACTTCAGCCGGAGCCGTAACCACTGCTACTGGTGCTGTGTTTACTGGGCCTGTATCTTTAGGGCTTACTGTTACAACAACGGTGTCAGTAGAAGTAGCACCTTCGTTGTCCGTTACCGTTAGGCTGAAGGTTAGTGTTTCTTGCTGAGCGACTTCAACAACATCGAAGCTCGCAACCGCAGCATTAGCGTTCGCCAGTGTTACTGCTGTACCGCCGACTTGAGACCAAGCGTAGCTCGCGATTGTACCGTCGCTGTCTTTTGAAGCGCTGCCATCTAGAGAAACAGAAGCTGGGCCTTCAACCGATTGGTCTGTACCTGCAGCTGCCGTTGGTTTGCGGTTGACAGGATCAGTTGTACCGCCCGCTAGGCCTTCATGCATTGCATTCAGGATGTCGCCGTTATCTGCATCAATTTCCCAAGAGAATAGACCCGCAAGGCCAAGGCTACGAACGTACGCGCCTTTTGCTTTTACAGAGCGATCATCATCAAATGTGATTAGCTGACCTGAAGTGCGGTTCCAAACGTAAGGCGCTTCTGCCATTTCGTCATAGCCATATTCGAAGCCGTTGATGCCTTGGTTATTCGCGCCAAGCATGTTTGCTTTAATGCCTTTGTAATCAATAACGCCATCTTCCCATACGCCTTGCGCAGAGCTGCCTTTCAGTTTGCCGTTACCAACGCCTGTCATAGGGTCGCTCGGATCGGTGAGTGATGATGGTAATACGCCTTCCCAACCACGACCGTACATCGCTGTACCAACCACAAGCTTGTTCGCTGGAACACCTTGCTCAAGCAACAGTTGGATGCCGTTGTCTGTGGTGTAAGCTGGGCCTGTGTATTGTTCGCCATTTTCATCAAGGCCTGTGCCATCACATTGACCAGGACGCATGAAGTTACCGCAGTTTAGTGCTGTTTGGTGACCTAACACGTTGTTCCAACCGCCGTAGAAGTCGTAAGTCATTGCGAAGATGTAATCCATGTATTGGATAGCATCGCCGTAGTTCACGTCTTCAATCTTATCGTGACCAACACCGATCGCAGAAGTGAGCTCGTAAGTACGACCGTTTTCCGCTTCTAGCTCATCTAGCATCACGCGAAGTTCTGCCATCAGTGCAATGTAAGCTGGGCCGTCATTTACAGGATCACCAAGGTCTGGAGCAGCACCGCCACCACCAGGGAATTCCCAATCGATATCCACACCGTCGTAGAATTTCCATGTGTTAAGGAATTTCTTAACAGACGCTACAAAGGTGTCACGGTTGGCTTTAGTTGTGAAATCAAAGAACGGGTCAGACAGCGTCCAGCCACCAATCGATGGGATGATCTTCAAATCAGGATTACGCTGTTTGAGCGCCATCATCATTGCGTAGTTACCCTTGATCGGTGAGCTGTATTCGTGTCCCGCTTGAGGGAAGCTTTTCTGGAAAGCCGCCCAAGGGTCATGAATCACCACTTCGTAATCGTTAACACCCTGACAAGCTGTCATGAGGGCGTTGTAGCTGTTTCCACCTACCGATTTTACTGATTCGTTAGGACCACAAATTGGGATGAAGCCGTAAAGGATGTGGGTCAAGTTATCAGCAGGTAGGTTATCTACCGTGTAGTCACGACCATAAATACCCCACTCAACAAAGTAAGTACCGACTACCGTGTTTGGATCTGTGTTGTATGACTTGTTGTTTGGATCCACATTCATCGCAAGTGGCGCTAAGTGTGCGCCATCTGTATCGGCAATCGTGATTTTAGCGGGTGCGCTTTTGCTACAACCTGTTTCGTCACACGCTTCTATTTCCATTTCGAATAAGCCGCCTTGGCCATATTCGAATGAAGCCGTGGTTTGGCTGCCAGTGATTGGGCCAGTGGCTACTTTAACGCCATCAAAGTAGATGTTGTACGTGTTTCCTGACGTTCCGCTCCATTGGTTGAACTTAACGTCGACTTTTGCTTTGTCGTGATATTTAACCATCTGGTTGTAGCCAGAGGTGGTTTCCATCGCGAGTTCAATTTTAGAAAATTGCAGGTTGTTGGAACCGTACATGTCGATGCTAGGTGCTGTTGGAGCAGCTAATGCTGTACCAGATAGCGCTAGAGCAATGCTTGCAGCACAGGTATTTATACGAATCATACTATTTCTCTCATTCCTTGAAGATTACGAGAACCCAATGGCCCCATAAACGGCTCCAATCAGTTTTGAAGGAGCTTCCCAGTCAGTATTCGAGAGAGTTTTAATTTCATAACTGAAAATAAATCCGTTTTCGATGGACAACTAAAAAATTGTATCTTGTTACAATTCTGTTGCTTAATGAATGAGAGGCTGAGTCCATGTTTTATAAAATAAAACATCCTTCAGTAGGAAAATCTCACAAGTGAAAATTCACGACATGAAGTTATGAAAAGGTGCGACAAACTATAAGAAAATACTGTGGATTGAAGCTGAATCACAAAGTGAAGTATGTTGAGCGAGCGGGGTCGATCGACGGGTAAACTTGAAGACGAATGCTTATGGCAGTATGGATAAGAGGGTTATCTTTTGAATTGCTCAGCTAAGGAAGCGCGTCGTTGTTGCATGACACTATGGGTATCACCAGTCGCAGTATCTTCGTAGCCTTCTTTAATAAATTGCTGAGATGGTACGCTTGGCTCTAATCGCTTTAAGCGAGGCGAATCGTAAGTACCACTGATGGTGTAAACGGTGGTTCCAGAGCCAGTGTTGATCGTGACGATCTTCCCGTCAAAATCGAATGAGGTAGTGATAAGACGATGATTCATCATCACACCGTTTTCTGAAAGTGTCAGGATGTCGGTGTTGTAAGGTGGCGCCGCAATCTCTATCCATGTGCCATAGACGTTGCTTGGGCTGACAGATTGCTGGTGGGCTTGGTAAGCAAAATAGCCGGCGGTGAGGGCAACCATAAAGCCAGCTAATAGGAAGCCGTAGAGTAACGAGTTGGCAAATAGATCTCTGCTTTTAGTCGGCTTTTTTGCCATTATCTCTTCATTTTTCGACTGATATTGTTTTAGATTCTATTAATTAAAACCTTAGTTTGCAAAAATTGTTCTAAGAGTTAGAAGCAGGATCGAATGTTCTAATAAATGTGGTTGCGTTAGTGGTTTTTAGCCTTGCTCCTCAGTATTTACGCTATCAATGAAAGCGAACTCCAGAAATGCTTAAGCTATGCGTATTTATTTCTTGTAGGAAAGTCTCGAATTGGTTAAAACAATTATCACCTAAATTTACGCATAGGCTTACTCGGTGAGCTCAATAATTGCAATTTGAAGATAACAAGGAAGTACAATGATTAAAGAAAACACATACTTTGAAGGTGGCGTTAAGTCGTTAGCGTTTAACCAGTCTGGTGCTGATGTGAGTGTTGGTGTAATGGCGGCTGGTGAGTACACTTTTGGTACTGCGGCTCCAGAAAAGATGACCGTTGTTAAAGGTGCTTTGATTGTAAAGCGTGTTGGCGATGATGATTGGACGACATACCAATCTGGTGAGTCTTTTGACGTTGCGGGTGACTCTTCATTCGACCTAAAGGTAAAAGAAGCGACAGCTTACCTATGTGAGTATTTGTAATCAGATCTAAATTTGTTCAATCAGGGCATCGTTTGTCTCTGATTGAATAGAAAAAAACCACGCTCTAGGAGCGTGGTTAAATAAGTGATAGTAACCGGCAGTGGATAGTGTCACTTGTTTTTGTAGTCATCAAATGGATGACCAAATCGTTGTTCGTTGCAAAATCTCTTCAACCTTCAACCTTCAAAGCTCAAAGCCAAGACATCAGTAAGTCTCAAACACACCGTTGTTGTAGTCTTGAATTGTCTGTTCAATCTCTTCCATCGAGTTCATGACAAACGGACCATAGTGAACAACAGGTTCATTAATCGGTTCACCGGAAAAAATTAGTACCCCTGAATCTTCCAAGCTACCCAAAGCCAGCAAGTCAGCTTTGGTAAGCAGGGCAAGTTGACCTTGGTTGATCACTTTGTCGCCGATCTTAATACTGCCTCGGTACACGTAAGTCATGGCATTGTGATTAACATTAGTCCCTAACGTGACTTTTTGCCCAGAATGAGAGCGCCAATCCGTAACGCTTAACGGCACACCTGTTTTCTGCAATGGACCCTGCGCTCGTAAAGCCTCTGAATCATCGTCAGTTTGGTTGTACAGTTCAAACCCTCCGGCAATCATTCTCAACAAACCACTTTGTTCACTTTGATGCTCCGCGATGCTTTCATTTTGGAAGTCGTGATATTGCGCTGGCTGCATTTTGTGTGCCGCAGGTTGGTTTATCCAAATCTGAAAACCATGCAGTGCGCCTTCTTCCATCATTGGCATTTCGCTGTGAATGACACCACGGCCTGCGGCCATCCACTGTGCGCCACCGCTGCGCAGCTCTCCAACATTCCCCATATGGTCTTTGTGTTGGAAGTGACCTTGGAGCATGTAAGTGAGCGTTTCTATCCCACGGTGAGGGTGTGGAGGAAAGCCGCCAACATAGTCTTTGCTTTCATCCGATTTAAGTTCATCAATCATCAAAAATGGAGAGAAGCGCGTGTTATTAAAACCTGCGAGTCGTTGGATTTTGACGCCATCACCATCTGAGGTGGCATGTGCTGTAATCACATGATCTACTGCTCTTACATTCGTCATTTTGAAACCCTCATAAACTTGAATAGCTGTAGTTTATGTAATTTGATTTAAAAAGAAGATGGCACAGCGTTGAGTGACTTATTCGAAAATCTTGAACAGGTAACAATATGAAATTATGTCTATACTCAATAGAGAGTATATCGCCAAGGAGGCCGCTATGGCAGTTCAGCAAAAACATGGCGAAAGGCATGGTCGGATAGGTTTTGATAACGACTTTACAACGGAGCAAAGCCAGCGCTTTACAGAGGTTGCAAACAGCGCTGTTAAACGCCGCGTGAAAAAACGTGAGATAGAAGCGCCGTTTATTCAGTCAGCTAAGCAAGCCGCTTTTAAAACCGTGGTGAGGCGACCTAAAGGGAATAACCCAAACCGAACACGTCAAGTCATATGGATTATTATGATCGGGTTAGTGAGTCTTTGGCTTATGTACCTTGCAGGTTAGCAGCGCCGCTCCGTTATAGGAATGGCTAGCGTTGGCGCGTTTTTAATAGCGTAACATTGTTCCCTTCGATCTTCGCTTCAAAGCAATCTTCAAGTTCAGATGAATCCGGTGCTGAGCTAACAAGGCTCGTTGGTAGTTCTTCTATCAGGGTCGATACTGGGTTGTCGTGATAATAAGCATATCGGTTTTTTCCTGAATGCTTGGCAACATACATCGCTTTATCAGCACATCTCGTCAGCTCATGTAATTCTTGGGCATCTTGCGGATACAAAGCAACCCCAACACTTAACGTCAATTCCTTGATTCTCTCGTTTGTTTGGCAGCCGCTTTCGAACAGCCCGCAGATCCTATCTAGAATGCCGTCTAGATCTTTACGAGTTGGCACATCGTAGAGCATCAGAACAAACTCGTCTCCAGCAAAGCGCGCGATGGAATAATCGTATTCATGGCTTTTTCTGTCTCTGGTTCGAATGTTGTTGCTCAAGCGATTGGCAAAATGCTGTAAGACACTGTCTCCCACATCGTGCCCGTAGCTGTCGTTAATGCCTTTAAAGTCATCTATATCCAAAAAGACCAATGCCGTAAGTGATCGCTCACTATCCACTGTCGCAAGCTTTTCTACAGCCCAGCGCTCAAAGCTCCAACGGTTGGCCAATCCGGTAAGTTGGTCTCTGTAGGCGAGATCTTCAATGCCTTCTTTATAAAGGCGTTGGATATAACTGACGGCTTTTGTGTAGTAATAAGCGGATGTGTGACACACCAAGCTCATAGTAAACAGGCTAAGAATAAACCGATGTGTGCTGTTAAATGGCAGAGAAAAGTTATTGGGCATTGCTGTAATCAAGGTGCTGATGAACAGGCAAAACGAGGTGCTGAAGATTATGCCAATTCTGAAATCATTAATGAAAATGACCGCGGCCAGAATTGGGTAGAGCCAGAGGATGCGATCTGGGATGGCGTGACTGTACAAGAATAGGATGACGCCCTGAACTAGAAGAACACCACTCAGAATCAATTCGGAATACTCAGGATTGATGACTTTTCTTACATATAAAGCGTTAGAAATGGCAATGATGGCGAAGCACAATTCGAATATTGACAGCGTGTAATGCTCGCCTTCGAAGTAAGCCCAAGTATAGAAAATGAATAACGCAGCGGCAGTCAGTGAAAAGGAGTGGACAATTTTTTGCTTGCGGGTGGATCGTATGTCCGCCATTTCTTCTAGGTGCCTGCCGACGAGCCTTTTCATGTGATCTGTGCCAAAGTTTTTGATAATGGTGTTAATAGTAGATTAAATAACAAGCTATGCAGAGGCTTAGATGTCTATTTAGTGTGACTACTATCAAGGTTTCATATGAAAGGCTGTTCAATCAATTCCAAATAGTGATGTATATCACCGATGGTGCTGGTCATCTCTAGAAGATTAGATTTAAGCATCAAACTTGTAACCGTTGTTTGATGTTTATCTACTTGCTTTCCAGAGAGTTACTCCACATAGTTTGTAAACGACCAAAATTAAGAAAGGCTCATTATGTTAATTACCTTTAGTTGTAAAGCTCATGCTAGTGTCACGATGTTTGGTGAAGTCGGCCTCCAGTTCATCAAGATGCTTGGGCATAGCGGCTCCATCCCAGGTGCTATGGATGCTTCAGAGGTTCCTCAAGCTCTGGATAATCTACGTGCTGCTATTGCAGCAGAGCAGAGCAAGTCCGTAGAGCATGAAAATACTGATGACGACAATGAAGAAGAGGTGGTTGAAGCGCCTGTTAATATCGGTAGTCGAGCGTTCCCACTGGTTGAATTATTAAAAGCTGCCATCAAAGATGAATGTGAAGTAATGTGGGAAGACGGTAGCGGCAAGCGACTGTAGTACGATTCACGCGAAACGTAACAAGCCTATTGAATCTATTTTAATCAGAATGAATGCTGAACCAGTATCGGACACACCATGACCATGGAGTTTTATGGTGATGAACCGATACTGGTGTTTTTTAGTGAAGTAATCGAGGGTGTCCCGAATTCTGTGTAACTGTCTAGACTTAAGCCTTTAAGGCTAAGGATGGACAATATGGATAAGAAAGCACTTGAAGCGTTTGCTCGTGAAGCAGC
>NZ_VTXG01000056.1:0-6290 GCF_013114515.1 Vibrio sp. AIC-3
GTATCAAACGATGCCTTCGTGGAGGCTTGAGCCTAGTGCAGTGAAAGTTGCACGCTGGGTTCTTAGGGAGACGGCACTTGGTAACAAGTGTCGTCCACCCGACAGAATTTTCTTAGCTCTTTCGCATCATAGTTGTGATAACCAAGCGATTCTGTCGTATTTTGAATGAGTTCATAGGCGTTTTTTGCAAAATATGTTGGCCTCTATGGTTGCAATGCATGAAATATCTCCGATACTAAAACTTAGAAACTCTAAGTTTTAGGTGGCATGTGAATACAGACATTCAACTTTACCCTGACGAATCGCTCGAAAGCTTCTTGTTGCGCTTATCGCATGAACAAGGCTACGAGCGATTTTCTCATTTCGCCGAAGACATCTGGTTCGACACCATGGATCAGCATGAGGCGATTGCTGGTGCTTTCCCCTTAGAGCTCGAACGAGTCAATATCTACCACGCTCAAACCACAAGCCAAATGCGAGTGCGGGTTCTTATCCATCTTGAGAACCAATTAAAGCTCAACAACTTTGGTGTACTGCGCTTAGCGCTATCACATTCAAAAGCTCAATTCTCTCCGCAATACAAAGCTGTTCATAGATTTGGTGTCGACTACCCTTATGCTTTTCTTCGCAAACGCTTCACGCCTATTTGCCCTCTGTGTATTGACGAAGCACCCTACATTCGCCAGCAGTGGCAATTTATCTCTCATCAAGCTTGTGAACATCATGGCTGTAAACTGGTTCATCACTGTTCTGAGTGTAAGTCGAGACTTGAATACCAACGTACCGAGAGTAGTAGTCAATGTGAATGTGGTTTTGAACTCCGCAACTCGCCAGTAGAAGATGCGCCAGAGGTTGAGGTATTAGTTGCTCAATGGTTGTCAGGGAATGATTCAAAACCCTTGGGATTACTAAAGGGAGAAATGACGTTATCTGAGCGCTACGGTTTTTTACTGTGGTATGTAGATCGCTATGGCAATATCGATGACTTCAGTTTCGAATTATTCATTGAATACTGCGGCTCTTGGCCAACGTCATTGTGGCAAGACTTCGATGTTTTGAAAGAGAAGGCAGAGCTCGTTCGAGTAAAAGATTGGAAGAAGATGTTTTTCAATGAAGCTTTTGGGGCTCTGCTTAAAGATTGTCGTCAGTTACCCAGTCGGCAGTTGAGTCACAATATCGTACTGACACAGGTGTTAGCTTACTTTACACAGCTTATGGCAATAGTACCTTCAAGCGCGAAAGGAAATATCGGTGATGTACTGCTCAGCCCTCTAGAAGCTTCTACATTGCTATCTTGCACAACGGATGAAGTGTATCGGCTGTATGAGTTTGGTGAGATTAAAGCCGCGATCAGGCCGCGAATGCATACAAAGATAGCGAGTCATGAATCGGCGTTTACTTTAAGAAGTGTCATCGAGACAAAATTGACTCGAATGAGCTCTGAAAGTGATGGTTTAAGTGTGTATCTACCTGAGTGGTAATTATGACGAAATTAAGTGGCTTATTAGCAATTGAAGACGAGGCAGTAAAGCAGGCTGCGCTAAAGAAGATGTTCATGCCCTATACGGAAGATGTCTGTGTTGATGGGTTTGAAAAAGAAGCGTTGACGATCTTGCTTAATCTCAGTTCAAGCCATCAAGCCGATAAGTGCTCTGATTGGTTGGATGTTGCCCGTGCTAAAAGGCATTTAAAAGTGGCTGAGAACCTAGAGGCGTCCCTTGATGAAATCAAATGGTTCCACACTCATAATCTCAAGTTTCCAGACTGCCGAGTGAAAGATCAGCGAATAATTGCACAACCTCTTGCTACAACCGAGGCGTTTATCTCAAGCTTAGTATTAGAGCAAAGTTTGGGGTGGGGGCATAACTCCGCGGTGTATCGCCATACATTGTGGTTATTGAATCCTTTCCGCTGGCAATCACAGTCCGTGAGTCTTCTTTCACTTGTTCAGCAAGAGACCCCTGTTTGGGTTGAGCTGCTCAAAGAATTTGGTTTAGGTGCTAATTCACTTTCTCGCTTAAAACATACAATTGAAGAACAACTTCCTGAAAATAGTTTTCCTGACAGTGTTA
Source organism: Vibrio sp. AIC-3 (assembly GCF_013114515.1). Taxonomy (NCBI): domain Bacteria; kingdom Pseudomonadati; phylum Pseudomonadota; class Gammaproteobacteria; order Vibrionales; family Vibrionaceae; genus Vibrio; species Vibrio sp. AIC-3. The sequence goes on from NZ_VTXG01000056.1 coordinate 2,073, forward strand.
GCACTTACAGCAAGCAACTGCGGTTTCCATGGGGGGATGATTATGTTTCGGTGACCCCAGTGGTCAGTCATGCCATCCAAAGAGAGTTAGAAGTGAGATCGAGAAGTCGAGAAAGTAAGCTCAGCTTTGTGTCTTCATCGCTGCCAAACTCGGCAAGTATCGGGAATCTGTGTGGCAGTTTAGGTGGGCATATGAAAGTCCTAAACTACCCGCTAGACGTCAAACCAGCGCAGGGTGGGACGTTAACTGAAAGTCGCAAAAAGAGTGGCCGCTACTTTGATGACTATCAGGTAACTAACGCCAAAATTTGTCAGGTGTTAAATCACTTAATTGGATCAGAGCCATCAAAAACACAGAAGCAAAGAGAGAGCGCTCGTAAGGTTAGAAGTAAGATATTGCGAAAGCAGATAGCCCTGTGGATGCTCCCATTAATTGAGTTAAGAGATATCGTTGATGCTGAACCCAATCAACAGAAATTGAAACATGATGACACTTTAGTTCAATCCTTTTTGACGCTACCAGAATCGGAACTGAGCTCTTTAGCTAGTGAGTTTAACCGTTGCTTACATCTCGCGTTTCAGAATAACAAGTATGCCGCCAAGTTTGCCTATCATCCTAAGCTAATGCAGGTAGCTAAAGCCCAAATCGTATGGATACTTGAACAGCTCAGTAAACCAAATGGCAATGAAGATAAGGTAACGGGTGAGCAGTATATCTATTTGTCATCAATGAGAGTGCAAGATGCGGTCGCAATGAGTAGCCCATATCTGAGTGGTGCTCCTGCTTTGGCGGCTATTTGGGGTTTTATGCACCGCTATCAAAGAGAGTTTAACCAGCTAGTTAATTGTGATTCTCTGTTTGAATTTTCGAGTTTCTCTTTTTATGTCCGAAGCGAGAACATTCAACCGACAGCGAAGCTTACCGAACCCAACTCAGTCGCCAAAGCTCGAACGGTTTCTAACGCGAAGCGACCAACTATTCGTAGTGAACGATTGGCGGACCTAGAAATAGACTTAGTTATCAGAGTCCATAGCGACAGCCGAATTTCAGATTTTAAGTCCGCGCTTAAAACGGCACTTCCCGTTGCTTTCGCCGGAGGGGCATTATACCAACCACAGCTCTCGACGCAGGTTGAGTGGCTTAAGACGTATACCAGCAGGAGTGAGCTTTTCCATGTCTTAAAAGGGTTACCAGCATACGGGCGATGGTTATATCCAAGTGAAAAGCAGCCGAATGATTTTGATGATCTAGAACGTTTAATCACTAAAGACGCTGATAACTTACCAGTTTCCATCGGCTACCATTTGTTAGAGCATCCAACTAAACGGTGCAACTCAATCACCAGTTGTCACGCTTACGCAGAGAATGCGATAGGGCTTGCTCAGCGAGTAAACCCGATAGAAGTACGTTTTAGTGGAAGAGATCACTTTTTAAACCACGCCTTTTGGTCGATAGAATGCAGTAGCGAAACTATTCTTATAAAAAACTATAGGGATTAATTGTTTATGGAACTTTGCACTCAGCTGAACTACGTTCGATCACTCTCTGCTGGCAAAGCATATTTCTACTATCTATCTAAAAGTGGTGAGATGTGTCCCCTTGAAATTGATAGAACTAGGTTGCGAGCACCAAAGGGTGGTTATGCAGAAGCATATAAAGGGGGCAAGTTCGTAAAAAAGAATGTTGCCCCACAAGATTTAGCTTATTCCAATCCTCAGTTCATCGAAGAGTGTTACGTAAAGCCGGGTGTCGATGATATCTACTGTGCATTCCCCCTTCGAATTCGAGCAAATTCTCTAACCCCAGATATCTGTAGTGACGATGAAGTGCGCAGTAAACTTTCGTTACTGGCTAATACTTATAAAGAGCTAAATGGGTATCAAGAGCTCGCTCATCGATACGCGAAGAATATACTGCTTGGCAGTTGGCTTTGGCGCAACAGAGAGTGTCGAAAGCTGTCGATAGAAGTGACCACCAGTGATTCACAAACCTTGATTGTAGAAAACGCAACAAAGCTTTCTTGGTATGGTCATTGGGAAGAGGCTTCAGCAGAATGCCTAGAAAAGCTCACAGCCTATTTGATGCGAGCCCTGTCTGACCCAACCGAATATTTCTACATGGATGTCAAAGCTAAAATTGGAGTTGGTTGGGGAGATGAGGTTTACCCAAGCCAAGAGTTCTTGGGTGAACGAGAAGATGGTGTTCCTACTAAGCAGTTAGCTACTGTCGAACTATTGGACGGAAAAGAAACCGTTGCGTTTCATGGTCAAAAAGTTGGTGCAGCGTTGCAATCGATTGACGATTGGTGGCATGAAGATGCAGATAAGTCATTAAGAGTGAATGAATACGGAGCAGACCGAGAATACGTTATAGCAAGGCGACACTCAGCGCATGGAAACGACTTCTATCAACTAGTCAGAAATACAGAGAACTGGATTGAAAGCATGACAGCTTCTCAAGTCATCCCAAATGATGTGCACTTCATCATGTCTGTCTTGATCAAAGGCGGCCTATTCAATTGTTCTAAAGCGAAGTAAGGGATAGATATGACTAAGCGTTACTATTTCTTAATACGTTACATGCCTGCACAAGCCGACCATGAATTATTGGCAGGACGGTGTATATCCCAAATGCACTTGTTTATGGTCAATAACCGACAAGCCATGAATAAAATAGGTGTGAGTTTTCCGGACTGGAACGAATCTACAGTTGGCCAAACCATTGCCTTTGTTGCTGAAGATAAAGAGATGATGATTGGACTCGCTTTTCAGCCCTATTTCTCTGTGATGGTAAATGAAGGTTTATTTGAGATCTCCAGTGTTTGTGAGGTGCCTGACATTGCGGTTGAGGTGAGGTTTACCCGTAATCAAACGATTGGGAAAAGTTTTCTGGGCTCCAAGAAACGTCGAATCAAACGTAGCATGGCGAGAGCCGATTTCTCTGGTGATGGACAATCATTACCAGCCACTAATGAAGAGCGAATCATCGATAGTTTTCATCGAATCCCAATCTCCAGCGGTTCATCAGGGGAAAGTTATATTTTGTTTGTACAAAAGGAGTTTGTTAGAGAGCGCGTTGCAGCAAACTTTAATAGCTATGGTTTAGCCACCAATCAAGAAAGAAAAGGCACGGTACCTGAGTTACGTTTTTAACCCTTTTTCTAAAGCTCTTTTATAGATAAATAAAAACAAGGACTTACAGAAGTAAGAAGAAAAAGGGTATTTTGATGAATTGTGACTTTAAGCATGCAGAATCAGATGGTTAGAGACTATATTCTACAGTGTCCTGCCGAATAGGCAGCTAAGAATAGGCCAGGAAGAAAGCAACCAACCTGCTGAACAAGCAGTTAAAATCAAAGCCATCAAGTTTAAGCTTGGTGGCTTTTCTGCTGGGTTTGAATGTTACCTCGTTACAAATCCATTGTTCGAGGTATATTCATTAGAGCTCATTCGCTAATCAGTTTCGCCAAATTGAATAAGTAGACACAATGCTTGCCCTTGAGGTGATTGGAAGAGCTATAAAGTTAGCGACTATAGCCAGTTAAATTGTAATGGCTTTGATAAAAAGGTGCTTCACGATTAGCAAACATCATTAACAATGATGCTTTAGTTGCGATGAATACTGACTGTGTGTTGTTTCCTGGCCTCGTTGTTAAGGCTGTACGGAGAGAGTATGTAACAGCGACATTCAAAGGTGCGAGTGGGTCGCAATGAACAAACCACAGTAAAGATTTTTTGCTTCCATCTTCGAGCGCTTCAAGAAAACCTGAATTTTCTTTTGCGGATAGTGCCGCCGCTGCCGTGTCGTACTCAGAAAAGTCTAAATAGTGAACACTTATGTCTTTTTTATCGGCGAGTATGGAGGCTTGTTTGATGAAATCAGAGTGAAGTACCGCCGAGTCAGCGATAGAAATCCTAAAGTCCATATCCCAAGCGTGTTGCACAAAAAGTTCGGGAGTTATGTGATTCTCTGGTAGGTAGCTTTCTTTATTCTTATCCAATCTAAACTCAGCCACGGTTATTGTATTTACGTCTAATAGGATAAATCATGAGTAGTCAATGTACCACCACAAACCAAGGAGCTGGCGAATCTAGCAAAAGCGCTAGCAAGGTTTTGTCGGGTGGACGACACTTGTTACCAAGTGCCGTCTCCCTAAGAACCCAGCGTGCAACTTTCACTGCACTAGGCTCAAGCCTCCACGAAGGCATCGTTTGATAC
>NZ_VTXG01000057.1:0-6425 GCF_013114515.1 Vibrio sp. AIC-3
CTCGCAAGCTTTTTGAAGTCAGTGTTATTAAGGCTATCCATGGCTAAATTTCACAATAATTCATCAATCTTAATTAGATCACATTTTTACTTTAATTGGTATAAAGACACCGAGCCCCTGCACTTCATGCTATTCCGGCACATATCAGAAAGCCTAGTCTGACGACTAGGCTTTCGTCGTTTCCTGCGTATGTGTTTTGGGTTTTAGTAGTAGATCCTTATCGCTAGCTATGAAGTACTTCTCTATATATCGGGAGGTGCTGCTTGGGAATATAGGTGGTCACTTCTAACTCTTAAGCTAAATAGAGCAGAGCACTAATCTGATTGTTTTACTATGTGAAATTCTCTATCGCGTACGTACTTCGCCCTAAGGAGTGAGACTTTATTGCTTGAATACGTAAAGGGTAATTGTCGATTATGTTCGTATTGGTACTCGTTTAGCTGCTATCTAAACCATACCTGATACACGTATCTGGAACCCTGAGACTGACTAAGGAAAAGGTAGGATGCTTAACACTTCAAGCTATCACACTCACTATGCATAAATAGAGATGTTGACTTGAAATGACCATCAAGCAAACTTATCTCGTTATCTCGTTATCTCGTTATCTCGTTATCTCGTTATCTCGTTATCTCGTTATCTCGTTATCTCGTTATCTCGTTATCTCGTTATCTCGTTATCTCGAAAAACGCCTAGCGTTTGCTAGGCGTTGATAACTAGTGTTTCTAATACACTGACTACAGTATTTGTTTGAGTACTCTGTCGGCTTTTACACGAGTGATCTTACGAATCAACTTCTGAACTTCCATCGGGTAGCTCTCTACCTTGTCTAACTGCTTATAAGTACAGATAAGCTGAGTGTGTTGAAGGATGTTATCCACTTCAGCCTGAAACTTGTCTGTTAGGTGATGGTAGTTATCTTGGATAAAGATACCGTTCTCTAGATCCAACTTCCATGCGCGTGGATTTAGATTATTACCTGTTAGTAGCATGTAGCGCTTATCTACCCAAATGCCCTTTAGGTGGAAGCTATTGGAATCGTGTTGCCAAAGTCGAATTGATAGATTACGGCTAGCAATATGAGCTTCATTCGCTTTAGCGAAACGGCGTAAGTTCAGTTCGTAAAGGTATGGCAAACCACCAATCGTTTTAAACTCTTCTTCTGGTGAGATAAAGAAATCATTCGCTGTCTTATCACCAACAACAATGCTGACCTTTACGCCACGCTTAAGTGCTTTCTTCACTTCTTTAGCTAGGCTAGGTGGGAAGTTGAAGTAAGGTGTGCAGATGAAGATTTCATCTTTAGCTTGAGCGACGAGTTGGTTGATTCCCTGATTCAGACGGTTACGTCTTTTACCGATACCAACCAATGGTGTTACAGCCACTTGCTCTGCTGAAACCTCTTGCCCTTCGAATTGATACTGAGACCTTGCCAATGATGCTCGAAACTGACGAATCGCTGGTTTCAGTTCTTTGGTCGCAGGCTTGTTCTTATCAGCCAGGTCATAAACAGCGCTGTCCGCAACCATCTGTTCGTGTACGTAGGCAAACATTGAGTCAGCAAGAGCTGCATTGTTTAAAACATGGTAACGATCAAAGCGATATCGGTCATGGTAATTCAGATAGATATTGTTAAGGCTTGCACCGCTGTATATCACGCTATCATCGACGATAAAGCCTTTTAAGTGCAATACGCCAAAGACTTCTTTGCCGCGAACGGGAATGCCATAGACAGGCACAGAATGTTGATATTTCTCTGCGAACTCTTTATACATGGCTGCATTGCCTTCAGAAGACTCTGCGCCAATCAATCCACGCTGCGCCCGGTGCCAATCGACACAAACGCTCACGTCTAATTCTGGATTCTTTTGCTTTGCTTCATATAAGGCAGTTAGGATCTCACGGCCAGCCTCATCATCTTCAAGATACAAAGCGACTAAACTAATACGAGTCGTTGCGCGAGATATTTCATCAAGTAGGCGAGTTCGAAACTCTTGCGCTGATAGTAGTACTTCAAACTTGTCAGGATTCTGCGCTATGGTTGGCAACTGTATGAATGGATTCCTACTGGCAATCATATTGACTGTTTTACCTTAAAAATATGCAAAATTGCGAACCTTTAATTTTACCAAAGGGATAGCACCAAATACTAGATAATCGAGGCATTCTCTAACAATTTTGCTGATAATGCATAGGAATGAGATCTTTTCCGCTATTCGAATAGCGCTCGTATAAAACTCTTAAACCATTTGGTAGATCTTTAGGGTCTACTTGTACGAATTTGTGTCGCGCGTAAAAATTGGTGAGATGAGCGTACGCAAAGCAGTAATCATCTTCCGTAAGCGTATGTTGCGCACAATAATCCATAAGCTGGGAGCCTAATTGCTGACCACGATGTTGTTTTGATATCGCCATACCGGTAAGTAAGCGATTATTTTCTATTGTACGAAAACGCACGACACCGCACAGTTCGTTATTCAGCAATAACGAATAGATCAGTTCACTCTTATTCGCTTTTCCCGTTGGGTAATGTTCTTTATAGAAACGTTTAACTAGGGGAACCTTTACTGGGTCTAATTGAGTAATGATGACATTGTTCATTCAGTCACTGCGCCATTGGTTTATCTGCTGTAGAATGACCGCAGTGTAAGTTAATTGAATATCGCCATGCAATTCCATCTCAATGCTAGTTTAAAAAATGTTCATACTTTTTCCATCGATCAGACGTGTGATGCGTTGGTTGAAGTCACCACTACCGAAGAACTTATTTCGCTTTACAAAGACCCTAAATGGTCAGCTTTGCCTAAGTTAATACTGGGTAAGGGCAGTAATATGCTTTTTACTGAGCACTTCGCTGGCCTGGTCATCGTGAATAAATTAGCCGGGATTGAGCTGGCCGAGACGGACAGTCATCACCTACTGCATGTGAGTGGTGGCGAGGATTGGCCAAGCTTGGTTGAGTGGAGTGTGGATAAAGGGCTGGGTGGTCTAGAAAACCTAGCAATGATACCCGGCTGTTCCGGCTCTGCTCCGATTCAGAATATTGGTGCGTATGGTGTTGAGCTACAAGACGTATGCGAGTATGTCGATATCCTGTGTCTGGATACTTATACAGTTAAGCGATTAAGCAAAGAAGAGTGTCTCTTTGGTTACCGAGATTCTATTTTCAAACACGCTCTCTACGATAAAGCGATTGTTGTTGCGATTGGTTTAACGTTGCCGAAAGAGTGGGAGCCATGCAATCACTATGGCCCGTTAAAAAGCCTAGCAGCCGATACGCTCTCCCCTCGCACTATATTTGATGAAGTGTGTGCTATCCGTTCAAGTAAGCTGCCAGACCCTAGAGTACAAGGGAATGCGGGTAGCTTCTTCAAAAACCCTGTGATCACCAAAGATCATTTTGATCGCTTGTTAGCTCTATATCCAAATATGGTTGGTTATGAGAGTAATGACATGATCAAAGTTGCTGCTGGCTGGCTGATTGATCAATGCCAGTTCAAGGGTGTGACAGAAGGTGGCGCTCAGGTTCACCCCAACCAAGCATTGGTTATTATCAATTATGATGAGGCTTCTGCTGTGGATATCCTTAAGCTTGCAGAGCGAGTGCGCCAGTCCGTTTTGAATAAATTCGATATTCGATTGGAACATGAAGTGCGCTTTATGGGACGAGACTGCGAGACAAACTTGGATAAGGCTTTGGAGTCATTGGCATGAGAGAGCACAGTACCAAGCTTGCACTATTGAGATGTCTTGCTGACGGTGAGTTTCATTCAGGTGAAGACCTAGGTGAAATGATTGGCGTATCACGAGCGGCTATCAGTAAGCACATTAAAGGTATTCAAGAGTGGGGTTTAGATATCTACCGAGTACAAGGCAAGGGTTACAAACTAGCCAGTCGTTTGGATATGCTTGACCAAGACAAATTGTCTGCAGTTAGTCGCGATGCTTCTCTTGAACTCATTCCCATCATAGGTTCTACAAACCAACACCTATTAGAGCGCACTAACACCCTCGAATCGGGTTCTGTCTGTATTGCTGAATATCAAGCTGCGGGTCGTGGACGCCGTGGACGAGAGTGGGTATCACCATTTGGTGCAAACCTCTATCTTTCAATGTATTGGAGACTCGACGCGGGGATGGCTGCCGCAATGGGCTTAAGCCTTGTGGTTGGTGTAGCTGTTGTTGAAGCTTTGGAAGAGATGGGCGTAGAAGGTGTAAAGCTTAAATGGCCGAACGACCTTTACCACAATGACAAGAAGCTTGCAGGTATCTTGGTCGAGCTGTCAGGACAGTCTGGCGGCGCTGCGCATATTGTGATTGGTTTAGGGCTAAACCTATCCATGGATCCAACAACATCAGGTATTGGCCAGCCATGGACTTCCCTTAAAGAAGTGTGTGATGGGAAGGTGCCAGACCGTAACCAGTTAGCGCAGGCTCTGATCAATGCTTGGGATAAGTCACTTGTCGACTACGAGTTGAAAGGAATGTCCAATTTTTTAGAGCGTTGGAACCGCTTGGATAATTTCTTAGGTCGCAATGTTAGATTGATCATTGGACCTAGAGAAATTGAAGGTGTTGTTCAAGGCATCGATGAACAAGGTGCTGTATTGCTCAAAACTGAGAATGGTGTCGAGAGCTATATTGGTGGCGAGATATCGCTAAGAAAAGGCGACTAAGGCGTTACTATTTTCTTAGTAACACTTCTTCAACCATATGATCTGCGCCTTTACGTAGAATCAGGTGAGCCCTTTCTCTTGTCGGAAGGATATTTTGTTCAAGGTTCAAGCCATTAATTGAACTCCAGATACCTTCTGCTTTGTCCAATGCGGCTTGGTTCGATAATTTAGTGTAATGACTAAAGTAAGAGCCAGGCTTAGTAAACGCGCCATCGCGGAATTTCATAAAGCGATTGACGTACCATTCTTTGATTTGTTGGCTATCAGCGTCAACATAGAGTGAGAAATCAAGGAAGTCTGAAATAAACACGCGATGTGGCTCGTGTGGATAATTCATTCCGGTTTGTAAAACATTAAGCCCTTCAATAATAAGCACATCTGGTAGGTCGACGCACTTAACGTCATCAGTAATATTGTACGTAAGATGCGAGTAAACAGGGGCTGTGACATTTCTCTTGCAAGCTTTTACATCCGAAACAAAGTTCACTAAACGCTTGATATCGTAAGATTCAGGAAAGCCCTTTTTGCTCATCAACCCTTTCTCTTCTAACACCTCGTTTGGATATAAAAAGCCATCGGTTGTCACTAGTTCAACTTTTGGGTGGTTTTCCCAGCGAGAGAGTAGGGCTTTAAGCAGACGCGCAGTGGTACTTTTGCCAACAGCTACGCTACCCGCAATACCGATGATAAAAGGTGGCGCTTTCTCTTTCTTATCTAGAAATTGGTGGAGTACCGAGTTTCTATTCTGTCTGGCTGCCACATAGAGGTTCAATAGACGAGATAGCGGTAGATAGATCTCTACTGCCTCTTCCATTGTGAGCTTTTCATTGATGCCTTGAAGCTCTTTTAAGTCGCTCTCAGAAAGTGTCATCGGAACTAAATTCCTTAGCTCAGACCAACGTTCGCGGTCAAATGACATAAATGGGCTCATACAAAACTCTATAGTGGATAACAAAACAAGTGCATGGAAAATACATCAAGCGATAGATAAATAAAATATCTTCCTGTACTAGATGCGGGTTAAAGACGTAAACCTTGAGCTAAATAGCCGTATGTAGGAGTTTGGTCAGAGAATTTTGCACTTTTTTTCAATTTACTATTGCAAGGTGGAAAATCATTCAATAAAATGCGCCCCACTTGTGCCGACTTAGCTCAGTAGGTAGAGCAACTGACTTGTAATCAGTAGGTCACCAGTTCGATTCCGGTAGTCGGCACCACTTTTTCCCTTCCTATAAGGCAAGCGAGAGAAAGCTCAAAATTTGGAGAGGTTCCCGAGTGGCCAAAGGGAGCAGACTGTAAATCTGTTGGCACTGCCTTCGATGGTTCGAATCCGTCCCTCTCCACCATATTCTAAAGGTTAAATAGCTCAAACAGAGTTACGTGTTGCGTGCATCGTATAATGGCTATTACCTCAGCCTTCCAAGCTGATGATGCGGGTTCGATTCCCGCTGCACGCTCCAACTCATTTTGTGTGCTGATATAGCTCAGTCGGTAGAGCGCACCCTTGGTAAGGGTGAGGTCCCCAGTTCGACTCTGGGTATTAGCACCAGTCTAAAGCTTCTTCTCCTTTAATAAAGAAAACCATTTTTTTTGGTTGCGTGGTCTTATTTTAAGCCACCTAATCCGTACCTAGAGGGACACCCCATGTCTAAAGAAAAATTTGAACGTACGAAACCGCACGTAAACGTTGGTACTATCGGCCACGTTGACCACGGTAAAACAACTCTAACTGCTGCTATCTGTACTACT
>NZ_VTXG01000058.1:0-5130 GCF_013114515.1 Vibrio sp. AIC-3
TGGGTACGAGTCACTGAAAGTATATTCGGAACCGCCGTATGCGACCCACGCTTGTACGGTGGTGTGAGAGGACGGAGGCTGCGAGGCCTCCTCCTACTCGATTGCTGTCAGAGCGATTTGTTAATTCAGAACTATTTAGTAATAAAAATTTGTTCTGTTTCTAGTGATGTCATCGTGCGAACTTGACGCCAAATGTAGTAGAAAATACCTAACATCATCAGCATGCTTGGGATGGCGATTGCTGGGTAGCTGTAAAGTGTCAGCTTGCCAAGTTCTTCATTAAAGGCAGCGGTGCCAGCAGGGCTAGTCACAATCCAAGTCGCTAGGAAGTAGTTCATAGCTGAAGAAAATGCGAAAGTACTCGCGAATAGGTAGTTGGATGTCATTAGACAACGATCAAACTTTGCTTGGTTACCGAACTGCTTTAGGCGCTCTTCAATAAGAGAGATATTTAACAGGGCCGGTGTGAAGATAACTTTCTGGATAAACGGGTAGCGGGTGAAGGTTGAGCCAAGAACCGCCAAACCAATTAGACCAGGGATTAATGCTTCTTTTAGTGCTAACCAACGAGTGTCTAGCTCAAAGAAACCAATACCGCCCGTTAATAGCACACTGACGAAGCCAAGCGCCGCTATGAAGTTGAACTTCTTGTTGCGGATCAACTCCATGCCACCGTAAGCAATAGGGAAGGCTAGTGCGACAAGTAATGCTAAGCCTGTTCCGAGAAGCTCATCTCCACTGAACTTCATTAAAATGAATGAAGGAAGAAAGACGTTAAACACGACTTCGAAAAGAGGACTCGATTTTTTGTTTTCTGTGTTACTCATAATTTCTAAATACATTATGTTATGGATTTATTCTCAGGGATTGTTGTTTACCTCGCCCAAGATGTAAAGCCTTAAGGCGTCATGCTGTGTAACGACATGTGACATCAACGACATCTCTGAGCCTATATAACGCTCAATTTAATACTTTGTGAGGGATGTTTATCTGGCCGACTTGGGGAAATCGAGTGGAAATTTTGGTTTAGTTTATTCAAACCTAATTCAGTTTATTGCGTTGTCGCGTACTCTTACTCACATTCACCGCTCTCAAACGATTGATGAATGTGAAATGAGGGAGAATAGAAAGGAATAGTTATAAGTCCATTATTGGTCGAAAAGTAGGTTAAAGCTTAAAGGGATTTGGTCGGAAATCGCTAATCCACCCACGGTCGCTGAAAGTTTGTTTAGATTCTCTGTCGATATCCCAAAATCAGCGCCGTTGACGATGATTGTCGAAGCTGAGCTAACCATGACAAACCCTGAGGATGGAACCACCACAACTGGGAAATCGATCGTTTTGGTTACGCCGTGTAAAGTAACTTCCGCTGCTACTGTTGTTCTTTTTGGATCACCAGATAGCATCGACGGTTCAACCTTCCCAGAGATCTTCACTTCAGGAAAAGTCATCGATTCAAAGTAGAGTTCATTCAGTCTCTGGTCACGAATAGCGACTCCGGTGCTCACGCTTTTCAAGTCCAATACTATTGAAAACTGACCCTCTTCGGTAAGTCCTCCAGACATAGGTTTGGTGGATGCGGGCTCGACAACAAACTGCTTTTTAATGGTCGCGAATGTGATGTTCGATAACTTCGGATCTAATGTGTAGCCCGACTCCGCGAAAGATTGAGCGGAGATAACGGTGCATAGGAGGCCGAATGTAGAGATTAGTTTTTTCATAAGTTGTCACCAGATTGATGAATTCACAGGTTTATGTTCTTGAGTCGTACGTTTTTAAAATGACTTTTTGGAAAGAGTGATTGAGAGAAGCTTAGTTCAGCATTCGAAAAATTACCGCAGGAAAAGAAGAGCGTCGCTGTATTACTGGAATCATGATCGACGAAGTGACTTGTTTATTTTTAGTTATGTTATAACATAACCAAAGTCACTCTTGCCAAGAATAATTATTCTGTTGGTAAAAGGGAAGCGATGAGCATGTATCAAGGAGACGACGTAATGAATGCCGTGTTAACCAAGCCTTTGGCTACCAATAGCAGCCAGCCACTCAACATTAGTTCAGCTGTGAGTATTCAGGATAAGGCAAATCACAAGCCAAGCTTGAGTGCTTCTGAGCAGCCAACGGTATTAGCGGAAATCTACCAAAGTGATATTAATATAGCGGTATGGCAGCGACAGTTTGATGAAGGCTTAACGACGGCAATTAGTGAATTTATCGCCTTGAATCCAAACTTTAGTAAGTCTGTTAGCGTGTCACCTGAAAATGCTTTCGATAAGTTGGAATTTGCCACCGATGGCACCGCCTCTAAAGCGCTGTTAGAAAACATGGCAGAGCTGGTGGATATGTTCTGTTGTTTGTTTGAGCTTGAAGAAGTCGGGTTACGTTTAGCCGTTCTGAATAAAGCGATGTGTCCACGTTTCCATTTTGATCAAGTGCCTTGCCGCTTGGTGACAACTTATCATGGTGTTGCGACTCAATGGTTGCCAAACGACTTAGTCGACCGTTCTAAGCTAGGGCTAGGGGCTAACGGAAAGCCTGATTCTGTTTCAGGCCTGTACAACGACGAATCTGACATCCAGAAAATGGCCAGTGGTGATGTTGCGTTATTAAAAGGGGAGCGTTGGAGTGGCAATGAGAATAGAGGCCTTGTTCACCGTTCACCAGTCACTTCATCTGACGAAACACGATTGCTGTTAACGTTGGACTTTGGTTGATCAACTTTTGACTACTTTGTCCGCAACCTGTTTCTATTCAGACGTTCAACACGTTTAAATACCTTCCTAATGATCTAACGGTATAGCGCGATCTGTGCCGTTATTACTCTCAAACAGAGACACTCATCAGCTGACCATGTTTAACACATTAATTCAAAATTTAGAGTTTACCATTCTATAAATCAATGGGTTACGATGCGTGCTCTTACTCACACATATGAATAATTCAACCGGTTAGCTGGTTTCTTAATTTATTTTAAAGCGTAAAATATATCCCGCTTGCAAACCGCTTTGGCAATCAATTTGTTCGCCACGGTTTATTACTTCCAAATTATAGGTTTCCTATGTTCAAGAAACTCTCGCTTAAAAATAAGCTGGCGATTTCAGCCAGTATGGCCATTATCCTGGGGGGGATTTTGGTCGAGGCATTGTCTTTTCGTGCTTCACTGCAAAGGTTGGATATTGAAGTTGAACAGCGCTTAGAGGGCGCATCGGCTTCGTACAATCAATATGTATCGGATTGGATCTTATCCAAAGAGCGTGCGCTTACTTCTCTTTCGAAAGAGTCCAAACAAGAAAGCTTGGTGACTCATCTAAAACAGGTTCGTGACTCAGCCTCTTTTGATAATGTCTTCTTGGCATTTCCTGATGGTTCGCAAAAGAACGCGAACGGAGTAGTACTGCCGCCGGGCAATGATGATCCTCGTTTGTGGGGTTGGTACACCAATGCGGTTGCGAACCCAAGCAAGGTGTTCATGGATAACCCAACGGTTGCTGCAGCAACTGGGGCGAACGTTGTTTCATTAGGAACAGCAATGCAACTGCATGGGCAACAGGTTGTGTTGGGTGCTGATGTAGAAATTACAGACATCTTAAACAGTCTAGAGCAGGTGATTCTTCCAGGTGAAGGTTACATGTTCATCGCGACCAACAAAGGCACGGTTTATACGCACCCTGACACTAAGTTACTGAACAAAAACATCAGCTCACTTGGGTTAGATTTTGCGGACGTACAAAAGGCGCTGACTAGCGGTAAAGACACTTCTATCGAGTTGAATGGCAGCGACTATGTTCTGTACGCACGTGCGATTGATGGAACGAGCCTGATTACTGTGAGCGTTGTTAACCATGACTCTCTGGTTGCGCCACTATTTGATGCAGTGATTGGTCAAGTGTTGGTGACGCTACTTGTGGTGATCGTATGTACCATACTGTTTAACCTGTTGTGTACGATTCTATTCCGCCCGTTGAACCACGTTTCTCAAGCACTGGCGCAAATCGCGAATGGTAGTGGTGATTTAACTCAACGCATTCATGTTGAAAACCAAGATGAAGTGGGCGAGTTGGCTCATAACTTCAATACCTTTGTTGGAAGCTTACAGCAGTTGATTGGCCATATCCGTGGGCAGTCAGAACAGCTAAACAGCCAGTCAGAGCAAAGTGCTCAGCGTGCGAACCGTTCGGTGGATGAGCTTAATCATCAGCAGCAAGAAATCACTATGGTCGCGACGGCCGTAACTGAAATGGCGAGCGCCACGCAAGAGATAGCATCGCATGCCGAGCAAACAGCAAAAGCGGCGCAAGATTCAGCGACAAGCACTAACAGTGGTCACGCTCTGGTTGTGGATACCAAAGGTTCAATCAATAACCTAGCCAATGAAGTTAATGAAGCGGGTAGTGTGATTAGCGAACTTAACAAGCATGCTCAAGAGATCTCGACTGTACTCGCAACGATTCAAGGCATTGCAGAACAAACCAACTTACTTGCTTTGAATGCAGCGATTGAAGCGGCTCGTGCTGGTAAACAAGGTCGTGGATTTGCTGTGGTAGCGGATGAAGTACGTGTGCTTTCACAGCGTACCCACTCTTCAACGGAAGAGATCAAATCAACAATTGATATCCTGCAGCGTACAACGGCGCAAGCGGTTGAGCTGATGGAGAGCAGTTCTAAGTTGGCAATACATTCAGTAGAAGATGCCGATCGAGCTTCGCATGCGCTTGAAGAGATCAATACTGCAGTTGCTTTGATCAGCGATATGGCGACTCAAATCGCGACGGCTGCTGAAGAGCAAACACATGTGACGGGTGAAATTACCCAGAACGTGACGACCATTAAAGATGTTACCGACCACTTAGTTGTGGGCGCACAGGACAGCTTAACTGAGTCGAACGAACTTAAGAGCCAAGCCGCTGGCTTAAGTGACAAAGTGGCGACTTTTAAGCTTGCTTAACTGGTTCGCTCACTGATGCCTGATCAGTGAGTGCACGTTAAGCAATAAGCCAAAGCGACGTAGATTACGTCGCTTTTTTTGTGGTGCGCCGAGCATGGCGTTGATCTAGGAGGTGAAAGTCCTCTACGGGCTCAGTCGAGCGAGAACTGTTAGCCTATGCAAGGGTGTTCACCGTGAGGTGAAAT
>NZ_VTXG01000059.1:0-5894 GCF_013114515.1 Vibrio sp. AIC-3
TGATATCAGGAACTGTGAGCCTGTCGGTGACGTTCACCTAAATCCAGAAAGAGAAGCTGCTTAATAAGTAAGCAAATGATGACAACTACCTTGAAAAACACCGTGATGGTCAGTTGTTAACTAGCGCGCAAGCTTGCAACTAGCGCAGGGTTGTGTGAGTGCTGATAGATAGGTCGAATTTACCCCCGTGATACAACACGGGGGTTGCTGCCCACAGCGTCGCGCTCGCTGTTCAGCTCTCACGACTCACGCGAAGCTGTGAGCAGAATAGAAAAGAGTTGTTAGTAAGATGGGTTGCAGTAGCAAAAAGCCCCACTAATGTTGTGAGGCTCTGCTAGGGTGATCTTGGCAATGTGAAGGGCTAGTGATGTGGTTTCATCAAGTCAGCTACGCTTCGCTGCTTTTCGGGCATTTAGGGAAGTCATACCCAAGAACTGTATCGAGTGCCCTTATCCCTGCGGGGCGAGTATGTCATTTTTGACATACCACCGTTCAAGTATGTCATTCGTCACATGCTGAAGATATCGACAGACCTTTGAACGTCTTCGACTCTACCACTCATCAAATCGTTACTTTCAGAAGCGATAGCAACGCCACTGGATGTAGGTGGACACGTTAAAACCCTCGACACTGATTTAGACCGCACTTGAATCAAACAATCATCAATCAATTCGAAGCGGTAGCCGTAGCGGTTCAATACAGCCGAGCGTATGTAAAAAGTGTCTACACCTTTATCTATCCTAAAGACAAAATCCGAATACTCACCAAAGCCCTTTGGATAAACCGTTCTACTTACTGACGTAAGATAGACCGCTGTAGAGCCGTTGAATACTGGAAAAGCATCAAAGAAAGGATTCACAGCATCAGGAAGACTTTCAGCAGAAGCTTGAGAAGTAACATTGCTAGAACCCACCCGAACAGAACTTTCCCCATCTTGGATAGGAACATTTTCAGATACTGGAACGTCAGTCGGAGTAGATAGAGTAGGCGAGTTGGTAGAGGCAGCTGGCGCATCAACCGTTTGAACTTCACCCACATCAGAATCAGATAGTACATAAGATAAATCCCATAGAAATTTGCCAATGGCCGCGACACCGATAAGGATCGCAAGAATGAATTTTGGAGACTTCAAAACCGAGATATCAGACTTAGTCGCGTTAAAACCTCCGGTTCCTGTGGACTGATAAAGCGCGAACACATCAACAGGGATTTTCTTGGTGGTACTACTTGCCATGTCGGCCTTAGTGGAAGGAGCTGTCTTAGTGGATTTTGGAGGGTGGTTAAAAATCCTAGGCTTACGACTTCGAAAGAATGTATCCGTAGAGCGGTGAGAATAAGCTTCACCGGCACACCCTTTTAACCAAGTGGGGATTGCGGTGTAATCAGGTGTGAGCATGACAATATCCCATTGGTATTTTCTATGTCGCATGAATGCACCGTAGAAGTCAAACGGGTAGAGCAGTCTGTTATTTTCATCGAGTTGGGTTCGTTCGCAATCATCAACGTCACCCACTTCAAACGAATCAGGGTCAACCGGAAGCCAACGAGAATAGAACAGTTCTGAAAAGTCTTTAGGTAGATAATCCACGAACTCAGAGAAAGGCTTTTGTAAGAACTTCTCACGCTTAAATCCTGCTTCGGGACAATACAAATCCTGACACTCATCAATCACAACGAATGCGCCAAGGGGCATCCAGTTGAACCAATTTTGCCAAAGCATTACGCCCTCAGAAGATCGTGTAAAGATCCTAATCAGTCGTGCTGAATCTGGAAATTTTTCACCTAACAATTCTTCGATAGATTCTTTAGGTTTCAAGCCCTCAATATTAGTGACAACGATACGACCCTCACGTAAAGCAGGGAGGATTTCGAACCATGTGACATAAGCGGTTTTATAAGCCCCGTTAGAGCCATGACGAAAGGAAACAGCCATATCACCACCCCATAATTCTAAGCACAAATGCCGTAGCAAACGCATCAACAACAATTCGAACTGAATCAACAATGCCGAACTGGTAACAAGCAAAGCGCAAGTCTGAGGGAAGCTTGTTAAAGGCCATGTTCAACACCGTGTAGACCTCATATTCAGAAAGCAGCAAAGAGGCAACGTTATAGGCCATTTCTAGCATTTGGATTTTTAGGTAGATATAGAGCTTAATGAACCAAAACCATGCGTAGGTGAACACCTCCAGAAACAAGTCTGGTATGGTGGCGAAGAAGTCGTAAATACTGCCGAAGACAGAAACAATATAATCAAGTGCGCTGTAGAAATATTCCATGATTTATACCTTAGAGCGACCAGAGGAAAGCAAGATAAAGCCAGCTAATAGAGTGGCGATGAATAAGATAACGGTTCGAATCATATTGCTATTGGTGGAGCCTAACGTGCTGAAAAGATTGAAACCTACATCAACATCCCATCGACTAAGAAAGAAGCTTGTACCGTCATATGAACCGTCAGAAAAAGACATTTGACCTAGTTTTAGAGGGGATTGTTTGAGCTTGCTTTCAAGTGTTTCTTCTAACTCATCAATTTCAGTTTTAAGATCATCAAGTGACGTGGTGAGTACTGTGTTAGCAGCAAAACCATTACCTTTACCTGGTGCAGTGAATGACTCTGACTTTCCAAAGACGTCTTCGAGAACATCTTTGATATCACCTTTGGTAAGACCATCACTATTATTAGAATTTCCACCGCCAGTAGAACCATCACCGCCAGTAGAACCATCACCACCAGTAGAACCGTCACCGCCAGTAGAACCATCACCACCAGTAGAACCGTCACCGCCAGTAGAACCATCACCACCAGTAGAACCGTCACCGCCAGTAGAACCATCACCGCCAGTAGAACCGTCACCGCCAGTAGAACCATCACCACCAGTAGAACCGTCACCGCCAGTAGAACCGTCACCACCAGTAGAACCGTCACCACCAGTAGAACCATCACCACCAGTAGAACCGTCACCACCAGTAGAACCATCACCGCCATTACAGCCTTGACCACTGTAATTATAATGACCGAAAGGGCGAGGGTCGTCAGCAACACCGCCAGCAATCCAAGTCCCTGACAGTAGGGAAACGTTGCAGCTGTTACGACAAACGGAATGAACAATTGGAGTACCGACAGGAAAAGCTATCGTACCTAAACTCTCACCTTCAAGTAGCTTGCATTCATCGGTAAAAGTAATGGTTGAAGACTTATTACCACCAGTCCAAACGTTCTCGCATTCAGCGTCGCTGTACTTATAAATCTTCATTATCAACTTGTTGCCTGAGATTTTTCCTGACGGGTAACCGTTATATTTCCCTCTATAGAA
Organism: Vibrio sp. AIC-3; assembly: GCF_013114515.1. NCBI lineage: Bacteria > Pseudomonadati > Pseudomonadota > Gammaproteobacteria > Vibrionales > Vibrionaceae > Vibrio > Vibrio sp. AIC-3. The sequence continues at coordinate 3,318 of NZ_VTXG01000059.1, forward strand.
CGGGCCGTCACAGATTTCTAAGTAAGCGGATAGTGCAGCTTCCATCGAGGAATATTTTCGCCCTTGGTTATCAACAACACCGGAAAACGAATAGAAAGACACGCTATATAAGATAAGAAGCAAGACAATTCGAGTCATCATAGGAAAGCCTGATATCAATAGGAGTGAACGAAAGTAAGATCAAAAAAGGGAGCCGAAGCTCCCAATCAATCAACCTGCTATGACTCCGGTGTAAACCCCATAAAGGAATGAGGCACACATTAAAGAGCCAAGAACAACGGAGACAATCATTACTTACGGAGCCAAGCGACAACCATACCTAGACCGAAACCAAGTGCAGCAATACCAATTACACCAGAAGTAGTAAGGCTAACCATAGATTTACCCGCATCGACAGCTGCTGTGATAGCGGTTTCATTTGCACCTTCAGCGAAAGCAGAGCTAGAAGTAAGAGCGACAGAAGCAACAAGGATTTTATTGCTAACCAATTGACGTAATTTCAACATAATAATTTTCCTAAATGGATTAACGAAAGTGTTTTAATACACGGCCTAGAACATGACCACCAACAAAGGTTGCCAAGCTCTGACCGACAACGAATTCATACAAAGATTTGTCGAATTCAAGTAATGACCAATCAAATTGACCATCAACCAAGTGCGTTAACTGTTCTTTAGAGACCAAAACATACTCACAAACATCCCCCGATGATTGTTGCAAAATCCCATCAATAACAGTCACGCAAATAGACATAGCAACTAAGACCTAATTACTTAGCTTTCATAAAGTTATCGAAGTGCTTTTTGACTTCTTCATCGACAGGAACAAGCTGATTCACCAAGATATCGAGTGGATCATTTGGGTTAGCACCAAAGCTCAGTTCGTATTCACGGTTAGCAACAAAAGCGCGTGATTGGATAAGCTGACGAGCGTAGGCCACATCAATTTTCAGAGCTTGTTTGTTGTAAGGGATGTCAGTTGAGAAACCGATACCCGTTTGCTGAAACTTCTCGTTATCGACTTCTTCAACAGCACGTAGGACAGACAGCTCTGCGAACTCCATATTAGATTTCGGGAAACGCTTGATAGAGATACCAGTTATTGTAGGCATATTCTTGACTCCAAAATTTCGATTTTCTGTTTAGTGTATTCGTCAGGAATGCCTAACGAGGTTTCATGCTTTACCACATTGGCGACGAACCCAAGCAATACGAGCAAAGAACTCAAGACCGGCTTTCTTTTTGTTAAGCTCAATCTTCATCGGTTCAGCAGGGTCGATACTGGCTGAGAAGTCACACAGACCAGCAAAGGCCGAAGCAGGCGAGGCGAGTAGTGCCAAGTCGCACTTCTTCAATTCCACTTCATTGCGGTACCAAATTACTTCAGGGTCAGCGATGTTTTGCTCAAACTTCTTGTTGTACACACGCCAGTAGATTGCAGAGGTACGAGAGCCAACAAGGACAGCTTCCTCTGATAATTCACCGGATTGTGAAACGCGCTTATGAGGGACCATTGTCGGACCACGTCCACGAGAAGCAGTGCGAAATGCTCCCTCATAAAAACATTTCTCAGCATACTTACAGTCAAAGATTCCGGTGTAGTCATCCACGCAGAGATCTAAACGGGCTAGGCGAGTGATACCCAAAAGTGACAACCACCAATGCACCTTTTTGTGTGTGGTGAAGTCGAACAACTTAGCGCAACCCGTACCATTGATTTGTACGTAGACCGTATCGTTGTTACCACCAACACCAACCAGACCGCATTCAACCGTTCCCGTAGAATCGTAAATCACCATCGAATCTTCATAGCCATGTAAGCCACGGCCACGCATAGGAGAAATACGAAAGTTAAAGACTTTAGACATGAACTCATCAAACCTATCGGCTAAAACCTTGCGGCATTTGTTACGGTGTGACTCTATTGATTTCTCTATCGCTTCTGGTGAGTTAAGACGACCGTTAACGGTTTTCTTTTTAAACTCAGGAAACTGCATGTTGATAAAGTCTTGTTCGTTCGAGTTATCCAAGTGTCTAAGCGAACCGTATGAAAACGAAAAGGCTAGGTGATCTACTTGAACCGGACGAATTTCATCATGGAACTTATGAGGCTTTTTAGATGGCATGGAACACACCCTTAACCAAAAGCTCTTGGTAGTTCTCATCGGTGATTTCAACAATCTGAAATGACACCATGCCGTAATGAACTTCCATGAACTGGAAGAACTCACGCTGAGACTTAAAGAAGTTATGACCCCAAGGAAAATAGGCGTTAATGCCGTGATTGGGTTCGTTGTCGAAGTAGATAGAATCCATGATTAATCGCTCACAACATAAGAGACTTGAGCTAAAGGCCAAGAGTCTTTGAGGTGTTCAACAATGCTGTGTGCGTCAGACGCGGAAAGGAACTTACTGTGAAAGTGTTGACCTGTAGTGATCACAAAAGGCTTACCAAAAGATGAAATCCCAAATCCTGCAAAGTAACGAGGAAAACACCCAGAGACTAAAAGAACGTTAAACATAACAACCACCTTGACTGATTATTGAGAATAGTAGTGACCATCTAAGCCGAGCTATA
>NZ_VTXG01000060.1:0-2931 GCF_013114515.1 Vibrio sp. AIC-3
ATTGATGTAGGTAGTTTGTTTGGCGACGATTATCTGATCATAAATGAAGCCTTTTTTCTATCTAAATAAACAAGTTAGCTCTTAAGATCCTGTCTATGAGCAACGGATAGCCAAGATGTTTTCGATATTTATCGCCGCCCTTCAGTTTCAGAAAACACCTCACAAAAGCCTTATCTTAGTTCTGAACAAGTGGAGCGACTGTTTGGTCATTCAGACCATTTCACTCTGGTTGCGGAAGTCTCCGGCAAAGTAGTGGGTCACATTACTTTATTCATGACCACCAAGGTAAGAGACAGGCACTGCGCTGGTCTTGGTATTGCTATTCACCCAGATATGCATGGTAAAGGGGTCGGTAAGGCGTTAATGCAAGAAGCGATCAATCAGGCGGATAACTGGCTTAATCTCGTGCGTCTTGAGTTAGAGGTTCATGCCGATAACCACGCCGCTATTGCTTTGTATGAACGTGTAGGCTTTCAGTTAGAAGGCACAAAAAGACTCAGTACGTTCAAAGCGGGTAAGTACATCGATATGTTGCTGATGTCGAGAATACGACCAGATTACCGTTGAGATCGAACCAAACAGGTTCCTGCTTTAGAAATCGGTTAATGAGCAATTGATTAGTGAAATTCCCATTAAACTCTGTATAGTAGCAACCGTTTGCTTCGTATAACCCCAATGATATGGTTTGGGGGTCTCTACCAGCTCCCGCAAAGTGCTGATTACGAAGGGTTTAGATCACAATTGTGTTCTTACTCTTTGTAATGGCGTTCAAGAAAACCTCCTGTCTATTATTCAGAGTAAGCGCACACCTAAAATCCATAGTAGGTGAAATATGAACGCATTTATTCAAGGGCTCCCAAAAGTAGAGTTGCATTTACACATTGAAGGTTCGCTCGAACCTGAGTTACTTTTCCAGCTTGCTCAACGCAATGGCATTGAGCTGCCTTATTCATCCCCAGAGCAACTAAGACGCGCATACGAATTTGATGATTTACAGTCATTTCTGGATATCTATTATCAAGGTGCTGATGCACTGCGCACAGAACAGGATTTCTACGACTTAACATGGGCTTATCTAGAACGCTGTAAAGCCGACAATGTTATCCATACTGAGATTTTCTTTGATCCTCAGACACATACCGATCGTAGCATTGCATTCGATACCGCTATTAATGGCATTCATCGTGCGCTTGAACAGGGTCATAAAGAGTTGGGCATTACCTCTCAAATCATCGCATGTTTTCTGCGCCATTTATCTGAAGAGAGCGCCATTCAAACGTTCGCAGAGGTATTGAATCATCAAGATAAGATCGTCGGGGTTGGACTGGACTCTTCTGAATTAGGACACCCACCAGAGAAGTTCAAGCGTGTATTCCAACAAGCAAAACAAGCGGGCTTCTTGACGGTGGCGCATGCAGGAGAAGAAGGGCCGGCTCAAAACATTGTCGATGCGATTGAAATGCTCAGCGTGAGTCGAGTGGATCATGGTGTCCAGTGCATGACAGACGAAGCTCTAATCGAAGAGCTGATTGAAACCAAAATGCCACTGACGGTGTGCCCACTGTCGAATATTAAATTGCGTGTATTCGATGTGATGGAAGACCACAACATTGTCGAACTGCTCAGAAAGGGTGTGGCTGTAACGATTAACTCGGATGACCCTGCTTATTTTGGTGGTTACATGTCGGATAACTTTAATGCGGTGAGCAAAGCTCATGAGATGACGCATCAGGAGTTAGCGCTGTTTAGTTTGAATGCGATAGACGCGAGCTTTATTGAAGCGCCATTGAAGCAGCAATATCGAGAGCTTGTTCAAGGTTACTTAGCTAAAGCTGATTTTGACCAGAATTTCTAGCCGCTGTGCCCATTTACTAGCAGCTGAGTATAAAGCGCTAGGATGGCCAACTAAAGTGGATGGTAAAGTGTTATCGACTGAGTCTGCTTAATCTCTATAAGCCTAAATCATCTAGATGAAGACAAAAAAGAAGTTGGCAGTGCGCCAGCTTCTTTCGTTTTTAAATTAAGACCATTGAGCTACTTGTTCACGTAGTCTTTGAATTTCTGCTTCGTTTCAGCATCCGCTTTTTCGTACCAGAAATACAACATTTCTTCAGCTGTATTCGCCGCATTTCCGTCAATCTTTGCTGGAAGCGTTACGGGTTGTGCTACAACTGCTGCGCCCGCGCTAGCACCTACTGTAAGTGCTGCGATGCCGCCTTTCTGGTTGTACTCCTTCGCTTCTTGCGGGTACTTACGACCAATCTGCATGCCATCTTTGATAAGTTTGTCTTGCTTAACACTGATTGCATTTTGGTTTTCATCAACCAGTTTCCAATCTAAGTTTTGAAGGCCTTTTTTCGCTTCGTTGGTGTTACGGAACTTAGGCATGTCAAACGTCAATGCTGTGTCTGTCGCATCAAAAGTAGCAATAATGGTATCGCTATCGACAAACTCTCGGTCGTTACCTTGGCTGAAAGCCAGTTGATATTTGAAAACGATTTGGTTTACGCCATCTGGAACGGTGATCGTTTTGCTCGAAGAGAAGAAACCACCGTCGAGATCAGGTTTAGCCTCATTAACAGCTAAGACTTCGACTAAAGCATCTGCGCTAGAAGGAACTTCAATTGTTACGTCAGCTAACACTTGTGGCGCTGCGATAATTGTGGAAAGCAGCGCGATGGATTTTAATGTTTTCATAATCATACAGTTGTTTATGGGCAGTTGAACTACAATCGCATGGTAAGAACTCCAATTCAAGTCATGTCATAAGGATTTGAAAAAATTTGCGAAATCTTAACGCAACGGTCATATATTAAGGTTCACATTGACTAGGGCGTGTTGATCTTTCGTGAGTGTTTTTTGAACAGCATGGTAAAGAGTTATAATTTGCTTCGCCAAAAGTAAAACCATAACCAATACCATGCCAAGAAC